>NZ_LASY01000001.1:0-21271 GCF_000973155.1 Grimontia sp. AD028
TCGCAACCCTCAAAACACCTTGTTGACTCACCTCTTCACCGCACTTTTCAATGTTTTGATGATGAGGTTTTCGCGTTTCGACTTGGTGGCATTTCCTTATTGGGAGCCGCTTGCCGTGTCGATGGGGCGCATTATAGGGAGGTCTCGAATTCTGGCAAGGGCTTTTTGCGAAAAAAGTCACAAAAACCGATTAACCGTTCACTAATCCAGCAGGTTGGTGAATTTAGACACAGAAATTGGGAGAGAAAGGCTTTGAGCTGTGCCATTCCTGTCACTCCAGCTGACTTTAACATCCATTATTTTGGCGTAGGTTGCGGCCACACCGCTGGCTGGCGTGTGTTGAAGCGTTTTGGTAGGCGTCACTGAAAGACTATATAACGAGCCTTCATTCAGTGTTAACTGGCAGCTTTGAATGTTCTCTACCGTTTTGCCTTCGCAATCTGAGCCTGTGGTATTCAAAGTTTGTAGCAAGGCTAACTGAGACTCTGCAATTTGCTTTGCTTCAACAAACATAAGTGCGTTCGCCTTCTCGACTTCTAGGTGGCTATATAGCTTTAACGTTCCAACACCAGACAAAACAACGACCAATATAGCGATAAGCGTCTCTACAAGTGAAAAGCCTTTGTTAGAAGTCATGAATGCTTCCTTTTACCAGCTTTGGCTCAGAGGGAAAGAATTCATCATCATCGATGCTTTCATCGTACCCTGGTTTGAACGCACCAAAGACCTTTGACGTTCCTTTTTCTACGTCCACAATGTAACTGCCTTTTGTTTCAAAGGAGCCATGGAATAGAAAAGGAAGATATTTCCAGTTATCCACTTCCATTCCTAATGCATCAGGCTCATTAAACAAATCACAAAAAGTTGCCATTGGACCCGATGTACAAGAAACGTTAGTTACCTTATTTCCTTCATCATCGGTCGACTCGCTGACATCCAGCCATGAGTTTTGGAAGTCATTTCTTTCATGATTAAATTGAAAAATAGAACCATTGAAATTGGCCAAAGCACCGCTGTAGGCAATCACTCCATCTTTCACCACGATAAATACAGGGTTGACACTATCGCTAGCCACTCCAGCCATATTGCAATCCCCATCGACCCAAACTGTTACCAATTTGCCCGGAGAGTGCCCTGCTCCCGCAACTATGCGATTTCTCTTATCCGTAATCGTCTTCCCACATAGCTCGACATTACTTTTTACTGTCTCTGTGCCGTTACCATTGTCTATAGTCGTAGTACCCGAAGTACTGAACACTGCGTCAAAGTCATCCCTCACTTTTTCCCAGTTACTTTTGGGTTCTTGAAACTTTTCTTTGAAGAGGTTCATATTGGGTTGCTGATACAAAATGTCAGACTCGAAGTCATTCATCTTTCGAGTTTTAGATGCGACAGTTGTACTGAAATCTTCCTTACACTGCTCTAAATTGGTAGCCAATAATTCTGATTGGAAAGTAGCGTTCGAGTCGCCGGTATCAATAGTAACGTCCCCACCAGCAACTATAGCTAGACACTCATAAATATTGGTTTGCCCTTCCTTACCTACATGAGCCCCTTTGGCTGGTACCCAGGAATTACCTCCCTCTATAACCAAGCTACCAGAAGTTTTGAAAGCAGATGCAGTCCCCCCGCCTCCACTGACCATAGCGCTATACGTTGCATAGCCTGAAGAAGACGTTAGCAACCATGGACTTTCTGTACCAGAAAGCACAATTTGGCTGCCAGTTTTTTCTCTACAGCTGTCAGAAATAGTGGTTCCAAAACTTCCGTCACTTAGTGAAATGGCTGTCGGTCCATTCTGCTCAAACACCGCAATCGCACAGTCCAATCCGGCCTTTGCACTCGCTCTCTGCTTTGCATCCAAAATCTGGTTTTGCGTCTTCTTAATGTCGGCCAGTCCAGAATTCACAACCGAAACTGCGAACAAAGCAACAATGAGTAAAATGCCGCTGACGACAGCGAGGGTAGCCATCCCTTTTTGACTGTTCATGCTTGTTAGCCATCCACATTCGGAAGTGATACGGTGAAATTCACGGTATCTTTGATTGAGCTATCATTTTTCAATGATGCAGTGATGGTCACATCAACCATTTGGGCCTTGTTGGTCGATGCGACTCCTTGTAGGAAAGTGCGTTTAAAAATAAGGCTCTCAATGACCAACCGGTCAAATGTCATATCTCGCCAGTAGCCACTGTCACATTTCCAATTCGTTAACGCATCCCAGTTTTCGTAAACCTCGATTACCGAATTGTTTTTGCTGTCCTTACCTAATCGATATCCTTTAGCGTCATCTTTATTGATTGCTATAGCCCCGGAACGTTTATCGTGGTTATAGGCAAACCGGATACATTCGCCGCCCTCAACCTTCGAAGCGCTGTCATCAATCAATACTGATGATGAAGCACCTGCCTCATCATCCTTAATAAAAGGGTTTACCGACGTACAGTCGTAGCAAAACCCTGCACGTGCTATCTCATTTTTCATCGTGTCTGCGATGATGTTCAATTGGGATCTCAGAAAATCGTTTTGAAGCTGCTTGGTCCCAAATTCGGTATTAATGGTAAAAAGCGCCAAAGAAGATGCCATGACAATTAAGCTGACGGTCACACCAACCATCATTTCTACCAGTGTATAACCGCGGGCACGTCTCATGATGGACACGATTCCCAACCGGTCACAGCGGTATTGCTACACCCTTTCAATCCGACATACCTACGGATCATAATCCCTGATTCTTTGCCTGTTTCTTCTCCATGCGCTAGCTTCACCGTTTTGTCATTTGAAGGCATGCCGGATATAGGAGAGAAATAGAAAAGTTTTGCAGGATCTGTGAGTGCAGGCTCTTGGACATTAACCATCGCCCCTTTCTCCAAAATGACCTTCTGCAGACCTTCACTGTCAGAGCAACTGAAGTTTGCGACTTCGGATTTTTCACTGAGCCCGATACAGCCGTTATCCGTTGCACTTGAAGGGACATAGTGCACATAAATGTTACGATGGCGCCTTAGAGACTCTGACTGTCCAACTTCCAGTACGGAAAGCAATTGTGAGGCCTTGCTTTCAACAACAGCCGCTTTGTGGGAAGACACATAGGTTGGCACAGCTACCGCTGTGACGACTGCCAATACCGACACCGTCGTTATCATTTCAATCAAGCTAAATCCGCGCTGTAGATTCCAATATCTCACAACAAATTCCTTTAGCGTCCGCTGTACCTTGTTTCCATACTATCAACGGGGATACCGTAGGTCTCTGGAATAAAAATGGATTTTCCGCATAGTGAACCAAAAAATGACGCTGAGAACTAAGACATTACATCTAGGTATGACGTTGATCGAAATCTTGATTGCCGTAGCCATCATCGGTGCCATCACAACGATTGCGGTCCCAGCCGTGGGGAATTATTTGCTTAAATCAGAGCGCAGCAGAGTTCAGATGGACCTGTACCAACTTCAGACACACGTAGAGCAAGTGTTCACGGCAACAAAGAGTTACCCAAATAGCAACAGCTTGATATGTAGCAAATGTCAGGTATCCGAAGAGTACGATTTTTCAATTACTCTGGGCTCCGATAACGACGCCTACCGTATTCAGGCAAAACCCAAATCTACTTCTAGGCAGGATAAAGATACTGACTGTCACACCATGGCCATTAATGCGGCATCTGAACAGCTTAATTTCAAAAAAGATGCCAGTGCCATCTCTGACAATGACAAATGCTGGATATAAAAAAACCGGCGAATTCGCCGGTTTTTCATTTTATCTCTCTGACTGTTAGCTGGTCAGATCGTCAAAGAATTTCTTCACGCCATCGAAGAAGCCTTCTGATTTAGGCTTGTGCTTTTTCGCGGCACTGCCACCCAGTGATTCTTCGAACTCACGCAACAATTCTTTTTGTTTGCTGCTGAGGTTAACCGGGGTTTCCACCACCAGTTTACAGATCAGGTCGCCAAGGCCACCACCACGCACTGACTGCACACCCTTGCCACGCATGCGGAACATACGGCCAGTTTGTGTTTCTGTAGGAACCTTCAGATTCACGCGTCCGTCCAGTGTTGGTACTTCTACTTCGCCGCCCAATGCTGCCATCGTAAAGCTTACTGGTACTTCGCAGTACAAGTTGTTGCCATCACGGGTGAAGATGTGATGATCACGCACGTGTACCTGTACATACAAATCGCCGACTGGTGCGCCAAATTCTCCGGCTTCACCTTCACCTGTTAGACGAATACGGTCACCCGTGTCTACGCCTGCAGGGATTTTCACGCTAAGGGTCTTGGTCTTCTGAACACGGCCTTGGCCATGACAGCTATCGCAAGGGTCTTTGATGATTTTGCCGCGACCGTGACAGGTTGGACAGGTTTGCTGTACAGCAAAGAAGCCTTGACGCATCTGCACTTGGCCTTGGCCGTGACAGGTTCCACACGTTTGTGGCGATGAGCCTGGTTTTGCACCACTGCCACCACATGGGTCACAGCTTACGTAAGTCGGGACATCAATCTCTTTGGTCACACCACGGACTGCTTCTTCTAAAGAAAGCTCCATGTTGTAGCGAAGGTCTGCGCCACGCTGGGCACGTGCCTGACCGCCACGGCGACCACCACCAAAGATGTCGCCAAACACGTCACCAAAGATATCGCTGAAGTCTGCGCCGCCACCGAAGCCGCCGCCACCGCCCATTCCACCTTGTTCAAAGGCTGCATGGCCGTATTGGTCATAAGCTGCGCGTTTTTGATCGTCTGTGAGGATTTCGTACGCCAGCTTCACTTCTTTAAATTTCTCGGCTGCCGTTTCATCACCAGGGTTTTTATCCGGGTGGTACTTCATCGCAAGACGCTTGTACGCCTTTTTGATGTCACGCTCACTGGCGTCGCGGCTTACGCCAAGCACTTCATAAAAATCACGATTTGACATGTTTTGCTTGTCACCTGCTTCTATACCGGGCAAAAAAGTTAGCCCCGTATCATACAACTACGGGCGAAGGAGAAAATCCTCCTGCGCCCGTGCGAAATAAAAACGGTTAAATCTTTCGATTCAGGTCTTGCTGCTTTTCAGTCGCAAGACCTGCTTCTGGGATGTTATCCAGTCTTATTTTTTGTCGTCTTTTACTTCTTCAAACTCAGCATCAACAACGTCGTCGTCTTGCTTAGTTTGCTCTGCACCGGCGTCTTGAGCTTGCGCAGCTTGTGCTTGCTGCTGAGCCACTTCCATCAGCTTCTGAGATGCTGCGATCAGTGCCTGCACTTTTGCGTCAATAGCTTCTTTATCTTCGCCTTTACGTGCTTCTTCCAGCTCGCTGATTGCTGCTTCGATCTTCTCTTTCTCGTCAGCTGGCAGTGCGTCGCCTGCTTCTTCGATTTGCTTGCGAGTTCCGTGAACCATTTGGTCAGCTTGGTTGCGCGCAGACGCCAGTTCTTCGAACTTCTTGTCGGCTTCTTTGTTCGCTTCCGCTTCCTGAACCATTTTCTCGATTTCGTCGTCGCTCAGACCGCCAGATGCCTGGATAGTGATCTTCTGCTCTTTACCTGTGCTCTTGTCTTTCGCAGACACGTGCAGGATACCGTCAGCATCCAGGTCGAAGATAACTTCGATTTGTGGCATGCCACGTGGTGCTGGGTTGATGCCTTCTAGGTTGAATTGACCCAGAGACTTGTTGTACGTCGCCTGCTTACGCTCACCTTGCAGTACGTGAATCGTTACTGCACTTTGGTTGTCTTCAGCAGTAGAGAACACTTGGTTCGCCTTAGTAGGGATAGTGGTGTTCTTCTCGATGAGCTTAGTCATCACGCCGCCCATGGTTTCGATACCCAGAGACAGTGGCGTTACGTCCAGCAGCAGAACGTCTTTCACGTCACCTGCCAGTACACCGCCCTGAACCGCTGCACCTACAGCAACTGCTTCGTCAGGGTTCACGTCTTTACGTGCTTCTTTACCAAAGAATTCAGCAACTTTCGCTTGAACCATTGGCATACGAGTCTGACCACCAACCAGGATTACGTCGTTGATGTCGTTTACAGACAGGTCTGCGTCAGCCAGTGCTACTTTCAGTGGCTCCAGTGAACGTTGAACCAGATCTTCAACCAGTGACTCCAGCTTCGCACGGGTCACTTTAACATTCATGTGCTTAGGACCAGTCGCATCTGCAGTGATGTATGGCAGGTTCACGTCAGTTTGCTGCGCAGAAGACAGTTCGATCTTCGCTTTCTCAGCTGCTTCTTTCAGACGCTGCATTGCCAGTGGATCTTTACGCAGGTCGATGCCTTGGTCTTTTTTGAACTCGTCAACCAGGTAGTTGATCATGCGGTTGTCGAAGTCTTCACCACCCAAGTGAGTGTCACCGTTGGTTGCCAGTACTTCGAACGTCTTCTCGCCGTCTACTTCGTCAATCTCGATGATAGAGATATCGAAAGTACCACCACCCAAGTCGTAAACTGCGATAGTGCGGTCACCACCTTGCTTGTCCAGGCCGTAAGCCAGTGCAGCAGCAGTTGGTTCGTTGATGATACGTTTAACTTCCAGACCCGCGATGCGGCCAGCGTCTTTAGTCGCCTGGCGCTGTGCGTCGTTGAAGTACGCAGGTACTGTGATAACTGCACCAGTTACTTCCTCACCCAGGAAGTCTTCTGCAGTTTTCTTCATTTTCTTCAGGACTTCAGCTGAAACCTGAGGAGCTGCCATTTTCTGGCCTTTAGCTTCTACCCATGCATCGCCGTTGTCAGCCTTAACGATTTTGTAAGGCATGATTTCGATATCACGCTGAACTTCTTCGTCTTCGAAGCGACGACCGATCAGTCGTTTGATTGCAAACAGCGTGTTTTCTGGGTTGGTCACAGCCTGACGTTTTGCTGGCTGACCTACCAGAGTTTCACCGTCCTGGGTGTACGCGATGATTGATGGCGTTGTGCGATCGCCCTCTGCGTTTTCGATTACGCGTGGCTTGTCACCGTCCAGTACTGCTACACATGAGTTGGTAGTACCCAAGTCGATACCAATGATCTTACCCATTTGGTTTTCTCCGAAAATTCGTCTTACGTCTATGTTGCGTTAACCCATATATGGGGGTCGCGGTTTAGGGTTCAACCCTGCACAAGAAAAATTTTTAAATTTTCTTTTTGATGCACCTTAAATAAGGGCGACTTATTGGCTTTCAAGGCCTGAAATGAAAAAAACCCGCAAAAAGCGGGTTTTTCCTTAAATTCGGTCTTATGCCTGCTCGTTCACGTTACCAGCAGCGGCTTTTGAAACCATTACCATGGCAGGGCGAACAACACGACCATTCAGTTCATAGCCTTTCTGCATCACGAACATCACGGTATTTGGCTCGTGATCTGCGCTTTCCTGAATAGACATTGCCTGATGGAATTCTGGGTTGAACGGTTCGCCGTGTGGGTTCAGCTCTTTCAGGCCGAACTTTTCCACTGCATCTTTCATGGTCTTCAGCGTTAGCTCAACGCCTTCGATCATCGGCTTGAGGGCGTCATTTTCTTTGTCCGCCATCTCTACTGCGCGTTCCATGTTGTCGATAACAGGAAGCAGTTCATTCGCGAAACGCTCCAGAGCAAACTTACGTGCTTTGTCGATTTCCTGCTCGGTACGACGACGCATATTTTCAATATCCGCACGTGCGCGCAGTACGCTGTCTTGTTGCTCTTTCACTGTCGCTTCACTTGCTTCAAGTGCAGCTTCAAGCTCAGTGATCCGGCTAATCATTGCATCAGTTTCAGCATCAAGGGCATTTTCTTCAGCCTGTGCTTCCACTGCTTCGTTTTGCAATTCTTCTTCCTGGATCTTGTTTTCTTCTTTGCTCATGCTCTCTCCGACACAATACACTGTGTTGAACCCCAAAAATCTCAAGGATTGGGGCATCAATCTCGACGGTTTTGCTTATTATGGGGATGAATGGTCACGTTTCAAGGTGTCTCTTGCCGCAATGCACGACAAGTGTAGGGCAATCACTTATACTCAAGCCACTAAACTGTGCAGGATCAATAAGATGTCAAAGCGTTTTAACACTATAGCTTTGGTAGGAAAACCGCGAAATCCAGAAGCGGTAGCAACCCATGAAAGCCTGTATCACTGGCTGACCCAACAGGGTTACCGCACTTTGGTCGACAATCGTCTCGACAATTACCTTAATATTCCGGCTGATGACTTCCATGATTTGCTTTCGCTAGGTGCTAAAGCCGATTTAGCCATTGTCATTGGTGGTGATGGAAACATGCTGGGCGCAGCCCGTGTCCTTTCCCGTTTTGATATTTCCGTTATCGGTGTCAACCGTGGCAACCTCGGCTTTTTGACCGATCTCGATCCGGATGAATACGAAGACGCACTGACGTCAGTATTGTCCGGCGAATACATCGAAGATCACCGCTTCTTGCTTGAAGCAGAGGTGCATCGTCACGGTCAGGTGAAAAGCCATAACGCGGCGCTTAACGAAGCCGTGCTTCACCCTGGGCAAGTCGCCCACATGATTGAATTTGAAGTCTATATAGACGACAACTTCGCCTTCTCTCAGCGCTCTGACGGCATTATCATTTCGACGCCAACAGGCTCAACTGCTTATAGCCTTTCCGGTGGTGGCCCTATCCTGTCGCCGAGCATTGATGCGATTTCACTCGTTCCTATGTTCCCGCATACGCTATCGAGCCGTCCTTTGGTCGTAGATGCCAAGCGGCATATTAAGCTTGTGGTTTCACCGGATAACGGCAGCACCCTGGAAGTCAGTTGTGACAGTCAGGTCTCCTTGCCTGTTAATCCAGGGGATGAAGTACATATCTACAGAAGTCCTTCACTGTTGAAGCTTATCCATCCTAAAAATTACAGCTACTACAAAACGTTGCGAACCAAATTGGGCTGGTCGAGCAAACTCTTCTAGTGAGGTAGGAAAGAACATTGTTTATGAAAAGAGTGGCTTAGGCTGCTCTTTTTTATTTCCAACACTCACATTGCTCGTTTTTTAACCCGCATCACAATTTCATCGCGAATTCATACCTGAACATCTTTACTGTATACAAACACAGTATATACTGTACAAAACAACAGGTGATGATAAACACAGGTATAGGCTCATGCTGGCACACATCACAATTCAAAACTTTGCCATTGTTAAAGCGCTCGAACTCGACTTCCAACAGGGAATGACCACCATTACCGGCGAGACCGGTGCAGGTAAATCCATCGCTATTGATGCTCTGGGTTTGTGTCTGGGCGATCGCGCAGATGCCTCCATGGTTCGCCCTGGAGAGGAAAAAGCAGAAATCGTGGTGCTCTTCCAACTCCAGAACAATCCTGCCGCGAGACGCTGGCTGGAAGACAATGAGTTGGTCGATGGTGATGAGTGCATTCTGCGACGTGTGATCACCAAAGAGGGCCGTTCACGTGCCTTCATTAATGGCAGTCCTGTACCAGCCTCCCAGCAAAAAGTATTGGGACAACACCTCATTAATATTCATGGTCAGCACGCCCATCAGCTTTTGATGAAGAACGATTACCAACTGACGTTGCTCGACCAATATGCCGGCCACCAAAACCTGCTAGCTACAATGCGCCAGCGTTATCAAGACTGGCGTGCTGCACGAAACGAGCTCAAGCAGCTAGAAAAGAACAAAGAAGCGTTCGAAGCCCAACGCCAGCTTTTGGAATACCAAGTAAATGAGCTCAATGAACTGGCGTTAGGTGAAACCGAATATCCAGAGCTGGAAGCGGAGCACAAGCGCCTTTCCAACTGTGGCGACATTGCGATTTGCAGCCAAAGCGTCCTGCAGGCATTAAGTGAAGATGATGAAAACAACGCGATGCAGTTGCTGCAGTTTGCCCAGCAGAAGCTTGCCGAACTCGCTGCGATGGACAGCCGTTTTAACGATCTAACACAGATGCTGGACGAAGCTTGCATTCAGGTGCAGGAAACCAGCCACGAGATCTCAAGCTATATGGATAGCCTGGATATGGATCCTGCGCGCCTGAGCTATTTGGATGAGCGCATGGCGACCATAATGCGTCTTTCACGTAAACATCAGGTTTCTCCTGAAGAGCTTTTCACTTCCCATCAGTCTCTGGTAAATGAGCTTGAAAACCTCAATGACAGCGATAACCAGATTGAACAGCTTGCCGCTCAAGTCGAACTGAAGCACCAAGCTTGTCTTGCAGCAGCAGAAAAACTCAGTAAGAGCCGTAAGCGTTATGCCAAAGAGCTGGATAAGCTGATTTCTGCCAGCATGCATGAGCTCAGTATGCAAAACGGCAAATTCCATATTGCACTGGATAGCCAGCCAGAAAGTCACTTGTCACCGCTGGGCTTCGACAGTATCGAGCTTTTGGTTTCCACCAACCCAGGTCAGCCAATGCAAGCGTTGGGGCGCGTAGCATCCGGTGGTGAGCTTTCCCGTATTTCTTTGGCAATTCAGGTTATTACTGCACAGAAAGTGGATACACCAAGCCTTATCTTCGATGAAGTGGATGTGGGTATCAGTGGACCAACAGCTGCCATTGTCGGCAAACTGCTTCGCAAGCTAGGTGAGTCAACCCAAGTGATGTGTGTGACGCACTTGCCGCAAGTTGCCGGCTGTGGTCATCAGCAAATGTTCGTGGCGAAAGCCAGCGAGAAAGGGAAAACCACCACCAGCATGATTCAGCTGGATACTCAGTCCCGCGTTCAGGAACTGGCGCGACTGCTCGGTGGCAGCGAAATTACTGAACACACACTCGCCAATGCTAAAGAGCTGCTGATTGCTGCATAGAGGCTCTTAGCCTAAAGAGAAAGAAACTTTTCCCCAATAGCACGGTCGAACAAGCAAGTTGAGACAAGAGTTTTTTACTTCTCTCACTTGCTTGTTTATCATCGTCCCCTATTTTGGAAATGAAGTAAGAAGTCATGCGTTGGAAACACATCGTTGCGGCATCCCTTGTTCTGGCTAGCCTCTCAGGCTGTTCTTGGGTTAACAAGCTGGTTTATCGCATAGATATTAATCAGGGAAATTACATCGACCAAACCGCGGTCGAAGAGCTCAAATTTGGCATGACCAAAGAGCAGGTTAAGTTCTTACTTGGTCCACCTATGTTGGTTGAATCCGGCTATCCAAATACTTGGTATTTTGTTCAATATCTGAAGCCTGGACATGACGAACCAGAACAGAAAGAACTGGTTCTTTCTTTCGACGACAACGGTCAGTTGGTTGGCATGAAAGGTGACTATCAGCCAGGTACTGGATTTTTCGAAGCCGTTCGCTAATTTGATGCCTAAATGCCAGAATCAAAAAACCCGCTCACCGCGGGTTTTTTATTGATCTATACCCAAACGACCTGAATCCTGCATCTTCAGGTTGTTTGGGTATATACAATGCCGATACCAAAGCGCTATTTCAGCATTTTTTCCAACTGTTCTTTGTTGGTATGGCGGATGTCTTTACCTTTCACAAAGTAAATGATGTATTCGCAGATGTTCTGGCATCTGTCACCCACTCGCTCAATCGCGCGAGCAGACCACATCACTTTGAGGACATTAGGAATAGAGCGCGGATCTTCCATCATGTAAGTCATCAACTGACGTATAATCGCTTCGTATTCTTTATCCAGATGATCATCGCTGTGGTAAACCTTCATTGCCGCATCCACGTCCATGCGCGCAAACGCATCCAGCACATCATGCAGCATACGTGCAGCTTTGTGGCCCAGGTTTTCCAGTGACACTAAAAACGGCTGTTGATGATTAGAAAAATTATCCAACGCCATCTTCGCAATACTGTCCGCGACATCACCAATACGTTCGAGGTCGGTAATGGTTTTTATAATCGCAATCACCAAACGCAAATCACCTGCTGTAGGCTGGCGTTTTGCAATGATTCGGGTACAGGCTTCATCGATAGCGACTTCCATCGAGTTGACCTTATGGTCTTCGCGGATCACCTGTTTTGCCAGCTCTACATCCTGATAATGCATCGCACGCAAAGCGTCAGTCAGCTGTCGCTCTACCAATCCGCCCATCGCGAGCACATGGGTGCGGATAGCTTCCAGTTCAGCATTAAACTGACCTGAAATATGACGACTGATATTTTGGTTGTCCATCATTTGCGTGCGTGTCCTTAGCCGTATCGGCCAGTGATATAGTCTTCAGTTTGCTTGTTTTTCGGTGTGGTAAACAGCGTATCTGTATCGGCGTATTCTACCAGTTTACCTAGGTTGATAAAGGCAGTTTGATCAGATACACGCGCAGCTTGTTGCATATTATGGGTAACGATCACCACAGTATATTTACGTTTAAGATCGTTGATGAGTTCTTCAATCGTCAGCGTGGAGATCGGATCCAGTGCCGATGTAGGCTCATCAAGCAAAAGGACTTCTGGCTCAATGGCGATAGCGCGCGCGATCACCAATCGTTGTTGCTGGCCGCCAGACAAACCAAACGCGTTGTCATGAAGCCGATCTTTCACCTCATCCCATAACGCAGCTGCTCGAAGCGAACGTTCAACCGCGTCGTCCAGCGTACGTGCGTTTTTCACGCCTTGCAGTCGCAATCCGTAGATAACATTTTCGTAGATGGACTTTGGAAAAGGATTCGGTCGTTGGAACACCATGCCCACCTGACGGCGAAGTGCTGGCACATCCACTGTTTCATCATAAACATTGGTGCCATGAAGCAGAATTTCCCCCTCTACCTTACAGCCATCCACCAAGTCATTCATACGATTGATGCAACGAAGCAGAGTAGATTTTCCGCAACCGGAAGGGCCGATAAACGCCGTGACCTTACCTTTAGGAATACGCATATTAATATCGAACAATGCCTGAGAATTGCCGTAATGGAGATTCAAGTTCTGAATAACCAGTGCCGTCTGCTCATCTGGAAGTGATGACAGATCGATAGGTCCCGGTAATCCAATGTTGGCATTGATAGATATCATTTCGTCGCGATGTCCTCTAACGCTTAAATTTCTTGTTCCAGCGCGCGGTACTTTTCGCGCAAGTGGTTACGGATAGTGATAGCCGCCAGATTCAGGCTGACAATCACAGTCACCAACAGCAAGGATGTGGCATAAACCAACGGCCTCGCCGCTTCAATATTTGGGCTCTGGAAACCCACATCGTAAACGTGGTAACCAAGGTGCATGAACTTTCTGTCCAAATGCAGGAACGGGAAGTTTCCATCCAGTGGCAGACTCGGTGCCACCTTTACAACACCTACCAGCATAAGGGGGGCCACTTCACCCGCCGCGCGGGCAATAGCCAGAATCAGTCCCGTCATAATAGCAGGACTCGCCATAGGTAAAACTATACGCCAAAGCGTCTCGGCCTGTGTGGCGCCAAGTGCCATAGACCCGTGACGCACAGAGTTGGGGATTCGAGCCAAGCCTTCTTCGGTTGACACAATCACCACAGGCAACGTCAGGATTGCCAGCGTCAATGACGACCACAATATCCCAGGCGTGCCAAACGTTGGGTTAGGCAGTGTCTCCGAATAAAACAGTGAGTCGATACTGCCGCCGACGAAGTAAACAAAGAAGCCCAGGCCAAATACGCCATAAACGATGGAAGGCACTCCTGCCAGGTTCACTACCGCAATGCGGATCACACGGGTGAAAGCATTCTTTCCAGCATACTCATGAAGGTAGACAGCCGCCAACACGCCGAGCGGGGTCACCATGATGGACATCAATAGCACCATCAGCACTGTGCCGAAAATAGCAGGAAAAACACCGCCCTCTGAATTGGCTTCCCGCGGATTATCTGTCACGAAGTTGGCAATCTGACTTGCCCAATGCAGCACCTTCTCGAACCCGCTCATGTCATTGGGATACCAAAGCCCGAGCACATTATTGAGTGCGATGCGGACATTGTTACCGTAGCGGTCTTTAACAATCAGGCTGTCCAGAGACAAATCCGCACGGCGTTGCATTAAGACTTCTTCTAGAGATTGATAACGAAACGCTAAAGTGTCGATGCCATCCTGAACTTTCTCTGGCACCGCCTTACCTTTGCTAAGGTAGGAGGCTTTCTCTTTTTTTAGTGCCGTGAGCTGGTAGTTCACCTTCTCTATTTCGCGCTGCTCTATCGCTGTGATTTCGCTACGCCGCTTTTCCGCCAACGCGATTTTTTCTTCAAAGAATGCATGGTTTGGTGAGGATGTGGTGACTTTTCCTTGGTCTAGGTATCCCACAGGAACACCATAGAAATCGCCATTTTCGATCCGTTCAATCACAGCAATATTGGGGTTGGCTACCTGCGAAAGGATGTTTTGCTCAAGCACCGAAATAAAATCATGTGCTTCCCGTTCACGGTTGGCCACCTTTATCAGCAGTCTCTGATGCTCTTCCTGATTTGGCTCTTTGAGTACAACACCCGCCTCTTGTAACTGACGTGAAGAGATTGTCTCAACACCATAAATCTGACCAAATGCCGTCTCTTCACCAAACGGAGTTTCAATCTTGAACTCGTAAACTGGAGCTGGCCAGAAATACGCCAGACCTTTCCAGCCAATCAACAACATCACGCCCAGCACAGCAATCAAACAGAGGCTGACCATGCCTGCTGTCATCCACACCCAAGGAGAGCTACTGTTTAAACGCTTAAGCATAAACAGACTCCAGATGGATTGAATTGAAGGCTAACGCTTTACAACGCACGGTACTTCTCTCTCAACTGCTGGCGAACAAATTCCGCCACAGTGTTAAACAGGAACGTAAATGAAAACAGAATAAAGGCTGTCAGGAACAACACTCGATAGTGAGAGCTACCCACTTCAGATTCTGGCATTTCCACCGCAATGTTCGCTGACAAGGTTCGCAGCCCCTCAAACGGGTTCCATTCCATCAATGGCGTATTTCCCGTCGCCATCAATACAATCATGGTTTCGCCCACAGCACGGCCAAGCCCCATCATCACCGCAGAGAAAATACCCGGGCTTGCGGTCAGTAAAACAACGCGTGTCAGCGTCTGCCAATGGGTCGCACCTAACGCCAGTGATCCATTGGTCAGGTGACTGGGCACTGAAAAGATCGCATCTTCCGCAATGGTAAAAATAGTCGGGATCACCGCGAAACCCATCGCCAAGCCCACCACAATGGCATTGCGCTGATCGAAATTCACGCCCAATACGTCAGTCACAAACACCCGGCTGTCCCCGCCCATGAAGGCATCTTCTACCCAGGGGCCAAGAGCAAATGCGAGATATCCCAGCAGCAGAATCAGTGGCACCAGCACAAACAAATGACCACCTGGTGGCAGTTTCTTGCGCACTGAGCGTGGCAGCGCCGTCCAGACGAATGCGGTCAACAGGAAGGAAACCGGCATAGCGACGAAAATCAGAAAGACTGCGGGTAAATGGGTTTCAACAATAGGTGCCAGCCACAATCCGGCTAGAAAACCCAAGATAACCGTTGGTAAGGCTTCCATGATTTCGATGGTGGGTTTCACCACCTTACGAAGACCAGACGGCATGAAATACGCAGTATAAATCGCGCCACCGACCGCGAGTGGAATCGCAAACAGCAGCGCATAAGCTGCCACTTTAATCGTACCGAATACCACAGGAACGACACTCAGCTTGCCTTCAAAAGACTCGCTGCCAGATGTGGATTGCCAAACAAACTCCGGCTCTCCATAGCCCTCATACCATATACGATTCCACAATGAACGGACGTTGACTTCAGGGTGAGGATTATCAACATTCAGTAATGTCAGGGTATCGCCCTTCTCCACCAACAGACGATCTGCCCGAGGTGAGAAACCCAAGGTGTCAATTTGGCCAGCTATTTCGGGCAACTCAAAGTTGTCACGTATTTCACTTGGCGCATGCCAAAGCGTCAGATCACCGCCTGGCGTCAGATTGGCGAAAACATTGCGATGGGGCTCCACCGCGAGGAAGCCATCTTGAGTGTCAAACTCACGCACCATGGTCAGCGAACGCTCACCAGACTTCACCACATCAAACCACTGCGTCAGTCTGCCATCATCCAGACGCAACATCAGCGAATGTCCACCAGCCAGCAATGTCATAGACTCAGGCATCGCGCCGGTCACAAGTTCGATGTCCACTGACTCGCGCAAATCGATTCTACGATCTGACACCGAATACACATTGAGCTCATTACCGACCATCTCAAACAGCTTCTGACCCCGGGGCGCAATCAGCACGCTGGCATCAGCGCTTGTCGGGACAGCAGCATGCAGTATTTCATTGCCATCACGCTCGATAACAATGTTCAACCAGTCTCCTGCCACGCCTGCAACAACGCGGTCATTATGTCGTTTAGCAAAGGTAAGACTGGATATCGGCAAGCCATTGCTGAGCTTTACCGAATCCATACGCTGGATATCCGGCGTGAAGGTTCTTTTTCCGTCTGCATAGTGAGACAAAAAACGCAGGCGCTGAAAACTCACAGAGCCATCTTCAAGCCCATAGGCGCTGACGCCCGCATAAGGTTGAGGTGCGTAAAAGCTGCTGGGAAACTCAGCGAGCTTCTCACGGGAAACCAACTGCCCTTTTCCATTCAAAGAGAAGATGGATAGAAACCCATCATCGGAATAGCGGAAGCCGAGTTGATTATTGTCATCCATACCAAGCTGGACGGCTGGGCTTTCAAAGCCGAGGTCGAAGGTCCCTTCAAGCGTGACCGACGGGCTTTTGAACAGGGGGAGAACCACATACGCGAGGTAGAAGAATATCAACAGCAATGCCAACAAAACAGCAATGCCACCTCCCTTCACGGAAAGGCGCGCAAGTCTGTCTTTGAAACGCCGCCGGGAGTCTCCCTGAGTCAGCGCATGTGTGGCGTTTGCCATTGGTACCTCATATTTTGGTTAAGCGGCTCATAATATTTCTTTTTGATGACATAAATGTGACAGTCGAAAAATCAAGACAAGTTAAGCCCATGAAATAAAAGTGTAATAAAACATGTTTAGCCTCCCCTAACGTTGATGTGAGGCACAGTTCGGAGGTGCCTGCTTCGCCGAGGGGTAGACAGGGTTTTAAAACCGCCTTAATAATGACCTTTCCCCTCCGCTGTTGACGCAAAGGATCGACCATGAAGCAGTTAGTTATCACCCTCATCGGCACGGATCGCTCAGGTCTGGTAGAAACACTCTCCGACACCGTATTCCAGCATCACGGAAGCTGGCAAGCCAGTAGCCTTAGTAAACTTGCGGGCAAGTTCGCTGGTATTGTTCAAATTGATATTAAAGAAGAAAATGTCAAAGCGCTGACAGACGCGCTAAATAACATTCCTGATCTTAACGTTCTTATCGCAGAAGCTGCACATCAAGCAGAGACTGATACAACAACGCATACCCTGTCTGTTACAGGCAACGATCGGCCTGGCATTGTTCAGGAAGTGACAAGGGAAATCGCCAAGTTTGGTATCAACATCAACAATCTGGAAACCGATGCAGAAAGCGCAGCCAACTTTGGTGGCGTGATATTTAAAGCTGAGTTTGATCTCGACATCGCCAACAACATCTCGCTGGATGACCTTGGTGCAGCTCTTGAAGGGCTGTCAGATGACCTGATCGTGGAGTTTGACGAAAGCGACATTTAATTAAGGAAAGGGGAAAAATGAGCGCGGATACGCTTTACGTAGACAAAGAGTTAAGTTGGCTGTCTTTTAACGAAAGGGTACTTCAGGAAGCTGCAGACAAAAACGTTCCTATCATCGAACGTGTGCGATTTCTCGGTATCTTTTCCAGCAATCTGGATGAGTTCTATCAAGTCCGTTTTGCTGACGTAAAGCGCCGTATCCTGATCAACGAGGAGCAAGGTGGCGACAGTAAAGCCAAGGAGCTCCTCAATAAAATTCAGGACAAGGTTCTCAAGCTCAACCAGGATTTCGACCACCTTTATAACGACATTTTACTCGAAATGGCACGTCGCCATATTTTTCTGGTTAACGAGCGACAACTGACGGAATACCAACAAAACTGGTTGAAAAGACATTTCGTCAGTAATCTGCTTCCGCACATCACCCCTATCATTCTCACCGACGACATGGACGTGCTCTCTTTCCTTAAAGATGCGTACTCTTACCTTGCCGTTGAAATGAAAAAAGAAGGCCAGCCTAACCGCTACGCACTGATTGAGATCCCAACGGACGAAATAGAGCGCTTTATCAAGGTGCCGGAGCCAAAGGGTAAGCGCCGCCGCAAGACCATCATCCTGCTCGATAACATCATTCGTTTATGTCTCGATGAGATTTTCAGTGGTTTCTTTGATTACGACAGTGTCGAAGCTTATGCCATGAAAATGACCCGTGATGCGGAATACGACCTCACCAATGAGGTTGACCACAGCCTGCTAGAAAACATGTCAGACAGCCTAGATCAGCGCTTAACTGCCCTTCCGGTCCGATTTGTTTATCAAAGGGACATGCCACAGGATATGGTAAAACATATCCTCAGCATGCTGAGGATCTCCGATTACGACAGCGTTCTTCCCGGCGCCCGTTATCATAATTTCAAAGACTTTATCGGCTTCCCGAATGTCGGGATGAAATATCTGGAAAACCCTCCGCTACCGCCGATTGAATCTGCCGACTTCACCACCAACGCCAATGCATTTGACGCTATTCGTCAGCGTGATGTGCTGCTCTACTATCCCTACCACACTTTCCGACATATGACGGAACTGGTGCGTCAGGCGTCTTTTGACCCAAAAGTGCGCAGCATCCGGATCAATATTTATCGCGTGGCGAAAAACAGCCGCATCATCAACTCCATGATTGATGCTGCCAACAACGGCAAGCGCGTCACAGTCGTGGTAGAGCTTCAAGCGAGATTCGACGAAGAAGCCAATATCGAATGGGCGCGCGTACTGACCGACGCTGGCGTAAAAGTGGTATTCGGTACACCTGGGCTAAAAATTCACTCTAAGCTTTGCCTCATCACTCGTCGTGAAGACGATGGCTTACGCGAGTATGCCCACATAGGTACCGGTAACTTCCACGAAAAAACCGCGCGTATCTATACCGACTTCTCGCTGTTTACCGCAGATAAATCGATCACTACGGAAGTGCGTAAGGTATTCAATTTTATTGAGAACCCTTACAAACCAGTAAAATTCTCTCACCTGATTGTATCGCCGCGTAACTCGCGCACGCGCATTTATCGTTTGATCGAACGTGAAATCGAACATGCCAAGAACCGCAGGAAAGCGGGCATCACCTTGAAGGTGAACAATCTGGTGGACAAAGGCTTGGTGGACTTGCTCTACAAGGCGAGCAATGAAGGCGTAAAAATTCGCATGATTGTGCGTGGTATGTGTTCGCTTATCCCGGGTGTGAGAGGTCTTAGCCACAACATCAAAGCCATCAGTATTGTAGACCGTTTCCTTGAGCATCCACGTGTATTCGCATTTGAAAATGGCGGAGATCGCGATGTCTACATTTCATCGGCAGACTGGATGACCCGTAATATCGATAACCGTATCGAAGTGGGTGCACCTATCAAAGATGAGCGCCTGAAACAGCGCATCATGGACATTCTCGAGCTTCAATTTGCAGACCGCGCCAAAGCACGTGTCATTGATAAAGACATGTCCAACGCTTACGTGAAACGCGGAAATCGCAAAAAAGTACGTTCACAAATCGAAATTTACGATTACCTTAAACAAGTAGAACGTACCGAGAAACGGCAAGCGAGCAAACAAAAGAATGAATGACACGACCCCGGCTGAAAAGCCAAGGGAAATCGCCGCAATAGATTTAGGTTCCAACAGCTTCCACATGGTCGTTGCCCGCGTCGTCGGGCAAGGCCTTCAAATCATCAGCCGCCACAAACAGCGTGTGCGGCTGGCTTCAGGACTCGACGATTACCTCAACCTCGATAATGCAGCTATCAACCGCGGTGTGGAATGTTTGGCCATGTTCGCCGAGCGCCTTCAAGGCTTCGATGAAGCAAACGTCCGCGTTGCGGCAACCTTTACCCTGCGTGAAGCGAAAAACAGTCATATTTTTGTGCAGCGGGCCCGCAATGTCTTCCCCTATCCGATAGAGATCATCCCCGGCGTGGAAGAAGCCCGTTTGATTTACCTTGGTGTGAGCCACACACAACCAGGTGATGGCCGAAAACTGGTGGTAGACATTGGTGGGGGCAGCACTGAGCTTGTTATTGGCAAAGGTTTTAGTCCAACACTCACCAACAGTAAACATATGGGTTGTGTCAGCTATAACCATCGCTTTTTCAAAGATGGACAAATTTCTATCAAACGCTTTGCTCAAGCCCAGCTCGCGGCAGAGCTGAAGTTAGAAAGCATCGCCAAACAGTACAAGGATTGCGGCTGGGGAGAAGCCGTAGGTTCCTCTGGCACCATCAAAGCTATTCGTGAAGTCTTGATTGCCAGTGGGCACGACGATGGCATCATCACCCGTAAGCGGTTGGATGGCTTAATTGAACAGGTACTGCAGGTGAAGTCGGCCAGCGAGCTGAAGCTGCCCGGATTAACGGAAGACAGACAACCTGTATTTGCCGCGGGTCTTGCGATTCTCTCCGGCGTGTTTCACGCACTGAGCATTGAGAAGATGGTGTATTCCGATGGCGCGCTTCGTGAAGGCCTTTTGTACGAAATGGAAGACCGTTTCCAACAAAGCGATATACGGAGCCGCACCGCAGCAGACCTCGCGGAGCGCTATCATATCGACAGGCAACACGCAGAAAACGTCCAGCAAACTGCAGAGAATTTTTATCTCCAGGCAGAGCCAAAACTTGGCACAAAAAAAGCCGAACTTGCCATATTGCTAAGCTGGGCAGCGCTGCTGCACGAAGTTGGATTAAGCATCTCGCACTCCGGTTTCCACAAACACTCGGCGTATATTCTGCAAAACACCAATCTACCCGGCTTTAACCAAGAGCAGCAAACAGTGCTGGCAACCCTTACCCGCTTCCACCGTAAAGCGTTGAAACTTGAAGAAATGCCAGAATTCACTCTGTTCAAGGCCAAGCAAATTTATCCGCTTATCCGCTCTTTAAGGTTGGCTTGTGTGTTGAATGTGCAGCGCAGTGGTGAACCCATGCCCGAGGTAAAGCTCGACGCTAAGGATGACAGTTGGTCACTCACGTTCCCTGAGAACTGGCTAAGCCAGAACAAGTTATTGGCTGCCGACTTGGAAGTAGAAAAGAACCTTTGGGATTCAGTGGGCTGGAAACTGTTGGTTAATGATTAATACCAATCGTAGTAAATATCTGCTCATCCTAGCTTGTTAAAATGCTCGATAACTGCGTTGATAAATTTGATTGTAGAGTAACTACTTACCGAAATTTTCCGCCTTATTCTCGAGCATTTTTCCTGCGCTAT
>NZ_LASY01000010.1:0-31476 GCF_000973155.1 Grimontia sp. AD028
AGTAGTTATTCTACAATTAAATTTTTCAACGCAGTTATCGAGCATTTTAACAAGCTAGGATGAGCAGATATTTACTACGATTGGTATTATGCGCGCCACTGTTTGAACGCGTTGATCAGACCATTGGTTGAGCTGTCATGGCTGGTCACTTCATCCTGATCCGCCAGTTCTGGCAGGATTTGGTTCGCCAGCTGTTTACCCAGCTCTACGCCCCACTGGTCGAAGCTGTAGATGTTCCAAATCACGCCCTGTACGAAGATTTTGTGCTCATACATTGCGATGAGCGCACCCAAGCTGCGAGGGGTGATTTGCTTCACCAGAATTGAGTTGGTTGGGCGGTTTCCTTCAAATACTTTGAACGGTACCAAATCCGCCACTTCCTCAGCCGATTTACCCGCTGCTGCGAATTCTGCTTCTACCTGCTCGCGGGTTTTGCCGAATGCCAGTGCTTCCGTTTGCGCGAAGAAGTTCGCCATCAGTTTAGGATGGTGATCGCTCAGCGGATTGTGGCTGATTGCAGGTGCAATGAAATCACATGGGATCAGCTTGGTGCCTTGGTGGATCAGCTGGTAGAACGCGTGCTGACCATTGGTACCTGGCTCACCCCAAATGATTGGGCCGGTCTGGTAATCAACAGGCTTGCCGTCACGGTCCACATACTTACCGTTTGATTCCATGTTGCCTTGCTGGAAGTACGCCGCAAAGCGGTGCAGGTACTGATCATAAGGCAGAATCGCTTCTGATTCCGCGCCGTGGAAGTTGTTGTACCACAGACCAATCAGTGCCAGCAGCACAGGCAGGTTTTCAGTGAACGGCGAGCTTTGGAAGTGTTTATCCATGTCATGCGCGCCAGCCAGCAACTCAATAAAGTTGTCGTAGCCAATGGCCAGACAGATTGACAGACCAATCGCAGACCAGAGTGAGTAACGGCCACCCACCCAGTCCCAGAACTCGAACATGTTGTCGGTATCGATGCCAAACTCAGCAACGGCTTGTGCGTTGGTAGACAACGCAGCGAAGTGTTTCGCTACGTGCGCCTGATCTTCTGCCGATGCCAGGAACCAATCACGCGCAGACAGAGCATTGGTCATGGTTTCTTGCGTCGTGAAAGTTTTTGATGCAATCAGGAACAGGGTCGTTTCTGGATTCAGAGCTTTCAGGGTTTCCGCAACGTGTGTGCCGTCAACGTTAGAAACGAAGTGCAGGTTCAAACGCGTTTTGTAAGCAGCCAGCGCTTCGCTCACCATGTAAGGACCCAGATCAGAGCCGCCGATACCGATGTTCACGATGTCAGTGATTTCTTTGCCGGTGTAACCTTTCCACTCACCACTGATAAGACGCTCGGAGAAACCTTTCATTTTCTCCAGCACAGCATTAACTGCAGGCATCACGTCTTCGCCATCGACCATCACTGGCGTGTTGCTGCAGTTACGCAGGGCAACGTGCAGCACTGAGCGGCCTTCAGTGTGGTTGATCTTGTCACCACGGAACATCGCTTCGATAGCGCCTTTTACTTCCGTTTCATCAGCCAATGCGAACAGTTTGTCCAGCGTTTGCTCGCTGATCAGGTTCTTTGAATAGTCCAGCAGGATGTCATTGCCGAATTGCACAGAGAACTTATCGAAACGGTTCGGATCGTTGGCGAAAAGCGAGGTGAGGGTCAAATCCTGCGCATCTTCAAAGTGAGCCGTCAGCGCTTTCCACGCTGCGGTTTGCGTCGGATTGATGGACTTCAACATAATCATTGTTCCTTTGTAGACAGAGTCTGTTATCGCGGGCACTGCCTTCCCACGTTACAGAGGTAGGCCGCCTTGTTTCGGGGCAGCCTCCAGAATCGCATAATGGTATACCCAAACTTCCTGAAGGTGTAGGTTTCAGGGTACCTGAGTACAAGATGTCACCGACATCAACTCCAAGTCCTGTATACTTTTAGCCGCATTCAAATATCGCCGCTAGATTACAGGCACCAAGGGCGTGACAGTTTGCCACGAAAAAATTGCTGCAATGTTGCGCTAGGTCAGTGACGACCGATTAACCAACTTGAACTCGCAGCGTCACGCACTCTACCCAAAATTTTTAAAGCAGGTTGTTTTAAATGTGGACACAAAAAACAATTAGCCTACGTCCCCGCGCAAGAGGCTTCCACCTGATCACCGACGAAGTGGTAAAGCAAATACCGGAAATTCGCAGCCTGGATGTCGGCTTGGTGAACCTGTTTATTCAACACACTTCGGCCAGTCTGACACTCAATGAAAACGCTGACCCAACGGTGAGAAGCGACATGGAAGCGCACTTTAACCAGTTCGTGCCAGAGCGCGCACCTTACTATCAGCACACCTACGAGGGCGACGACGATATGCCCGCGCACATCAAGGCATCACTCTTGGGCGCAAGTGTAATGATCCCCATCAGCAACGGAAGATTGGCATTAGGAACCTGGCAGGGTATTTATCTAGGCGAGCATCGAGACCACGGTGGTACACGAAGAATGATTGTGACAATACAAGGCGGGCAAAACTGAGTCCGTTCACGCTAACTGTACTGCTAGCTTGTAAAAACATGAATAACACCGCATAAACAACCTCTCGTTTGACGACTCACTTCCTATACTTTTCAAAGGGCTTGGGGAGGTCAAATGTTAGAAAACGTCAAAATCACAAGAAAGCTGCCACTGGTAATTATTTCTTTCGCGCTTTTATCTTCAATTACAACAGGAATAATGAGTTACAAGTTCGCATCAGAACAGCTCATCCTCTCTGCGGAGTCAAAACTTGTTGCATTGCTTGATTCAAGAAAGGAATCGCTACTCCAGTACTTTGATACGGTAAAACGCGATCTCTTTATTCACGCCCGCTCACCTCAGACGAGAGATGCAGTGATTGAAATCTCTGAGGCATGGGCAGATTTAGGTAGTCATCAGCAATCAACTCTTCAATCGCTTTATATTACTGATAACCCATTCGATGTCGGCCAAAAAGAAGCTTTGCTGAATGCCGAAGATGGTTCTGCATATAGCCAAGCCCATAAAAAATATCACCCTTTCTTCCGTAATCTAGCCGCTGAGCATGGATACTTTGATATTTTCCTCGTCGATAAAACGGGCAATATCCTTTATACCGTCAAAAAAGAAGATGACTTTGCCACTAATCTTCTCAATGGCAAATGGAAAGACACTCACTTGGCCCGGGCATTTACCATGGTCAATAAGAACCCTTCAGTGGGTAATGCCTACCTCACTGATTTCGAAAGATATGAGCCCAGCTTCAATCAACCTGAAGCCTTTTTCGCTACACCAATACACAAAAATGGTGAGGAATACATAGGCGTCCTCATCTTCGAAATGCCAATTAAATATATCAACAGTGTCATGCAAATCAGCGCAGGTATGGGGGAGACCGGTGAAACCATTCTGATTGGTCCAGATGAGCTGATGCGAAGTAATTCCCGATTTCTTGATGGAGAAAGTATTCTGGAAGCCTCTGTTCATACCGAGTCTGCTGTGAAAGCACTCAGTGGTGTTTCTGGCGTTCAGTTTGAGCAAGATTACAGAGACGTGGAAGTACTTAGTGCCTTTGCTCCTTTTGACTTTATGTCGCTGCATTGGGCAATCATCGCTGAAATAGAGCGCGACGAAATATTGAGCCCTCTTCGCGTTTTTGTCAGTGCGTTAGCCTTTTCAGTGCTGGCAGGAACCGTCGTTATTTTTATCGTCGGATATTTTCTTGCTTCAGACATTGCAAAGCCTATCGCTGCCATGTCATCAATGATGAACCGTATTGCCAACAATGAATTGGACATCAACATTTCTGTATCAGAGCGGAAAGATGAAGTCGGCCACATGGCCAAAGCACTGGAGGTATTTAAAAGTAACGCCATTGAAAAAGATAAACTACAAAAAGAGCTAACTTACATGGCGCACCACGACATGCTAACAGGGCTTCCAACACGGCAGCTCATTACAGATCGCCTGCAAGACATGACAAAAAGCTACAGCAAAGAACATTTCCCGTTTGCGGTTATGTTCGCTGATCTTGATAACTTCAAAACCGTCAATGACACCTTGGGTCACCATATTGGCGATGAAGTGCTTAAAGCCGCCGCTCGTATTTTTCAGGAATCATTACGTGATGGTGATTTTGTTGCCCGAATTGGTGGTGATGAATTTGTACTGCTGTTCACCAATCTTCGCGAAGCAGACGAAGCCATGGAGATCGCCGAAAAGTTGGTCGTATCTATTGAAACCGGACTAAAACTGGTCAGTGCAACCATCCCGGTGACGCTGAGTCTTGGAATTGCAGTGTGCCCTGACGATGCTGAAGATACCACTTCCTTAATCCGGCATGCAGATGAAGCCATGTATCGAGCAAAGCAGAAAAGTAAAAACTGCTGTAGCCGTTGATAGCGCCTGACAAATATCGCCCCAGAGCAGCTAGCTCTGGGGCGTTTTATCGTCATTAGAATGGCTGGTTAATCATGACGCGGAAAATGCTTTCCTCCGAGCCCATTGCAAGCTCTGAGCGCACTACAATGCCTTCCACCTGAAAACGCACTGCTGCGCCAGCGCTCCATTTCATATCACTGTGAAGCTCACTCAAATCGTACTCATCAGCCACACGACCAACATCAGTAAATAGCACCCACTGCCACCATGGCACGTCATACCAATTGAAAACGGGTAACTGGCCCAGAGGTTGCCATTCCGGGATCACCCGGTATTCCGCACTGTAACTCAACGCCGAACGGTCAGCATAACGGCCGGACTGAAAGCTTCTCAAACGATACAAACCACCTAAGCGAGCTGCGGCGAATTCCGGGGGTCTGCGATAGACCGACTCACCATTTATCTCTGATTTGTCGTTCCAGCTTGGCGTATCTGAGGTATAGAGGTTGAATGCCAAAACTTGCTCATTGGCGAGATCATCCCAACCGCCGAGGTCCCAGTACCAGCTTTGATTTAGTTCCCACTTCCACCAACTCGCCCTGTTATCAGCGCCCGGATCGACGGTGACGATAACCTCGCTGAAACTGCCTTTAGTTGGGTTGTTACTGCTGTCGCGGTTATCCCATTTCAAGTGGGTTTCAAGTCCCCACACTTCGGTTGCATCCGAAAAATCGCTCGGCGTATTGACGCCCTCACCTTCCAACGTTCGGGCATTGTAGAAGGGGCGGAAATCAATCGAAGATATGCCGCTGTTCCACGGCGCATTTCCTTCAACGTCTCGCTCAGGGGAAAGCGCAGCACGAACGGGACTGCTTACTGCTTCGCCCAAAGGCAAGATATAACGGAAGGAAAGATGATGCTGGGCATCACGACTGTCTGCAGTCAGACGATCGTCATAGACAGAGTTGTTGGACGCGGCATCACCCAGATAGTAGTCAAACTGTTTGAAGTCACCTTCATAAAACTGCCCACTCAGCAGCCAGCGACTGTCTGCTGAAAGCATGTAATTATTGGCGGCAACAAAGCCCATCCACGTGCTTTTTGATGTACCAAGCCCCGCCGCAAACAACGAGGCTTGCGGTTGTCCCGCACCTTTCCAAAGCCCAGCCATACCCGCGGAGAAACCCAAGGTTTCAGTGGAGAAGACAAAGGGAACCACTTCAATATCCAGCAATTCCGACTCTGGATGACTTGATGCCAGAGCGCCATTTGGAAAAAGCAAAAATGGCAAAGATAAGAAAGCCGTAACGCGGGTTACGGCTTTAGAAAATTTCAGATTCAAAACGTTCTACAACTTACGTTTGGGTCTATTGACCCTAGGTATAAATCAGGTCAACACGGGATGTGAGATTGGTGACAAGCTCATAGCCAATGGTGCCTACATGACGGGCAATTTCTTCTACAGGGAGTTCCTCGCCCCACAGGATCACTTCATCGCCCACGCGGTCGGTCGCATCTGGCCCCAAATCAATGGTGATCATGTCCATTGAAACACGCCCAGCCAAAGACACGCGTCGACCATTGATCATTACCGGAGTGCCATCTGGCGCTGCGCGCGGGTATCCGTCGCCATAGCCAATCGCCACCACACCGATTTTAGTATCACGATCTGTCATCCAGCGTCCGCCATAGCCCACCGTCTCGCCTTTCTTGGCCTCACGCACAGCGATAAGGCTTGAAGTCATGGTCATGGCTGGCTTGAGACCGAAATCCTTACCACAGCGCTCTACCATCGGAGAAATGCCGTAAAGACTGATTCCAGGGCGAACATAATCAAAATGGCTGGTTGGCCAAATTAAACTGCCGGAAGATGCTGCCAACGATTTGTAACCCGGTTGACCAGCAGTCAATTCTTCAAACAGCGCAATTTGCTGCTCCGTGACAGGTTTTTCCGGTTCATCCGCACAGCCGAAATGGCTCATAAAGTTGAGCGGTTTAGCGACGTTCGGACAAGCCTTCAGCCGCTCAATAAATTCGGCAACATATTCCGGGCGCACGCCCAAGCGATGCATGCCGGTATCGATTTTCAGCCAAACATGGAGTGGGTGTTCTAGGTTGGCTTTTTCCAACGCTTCCAGTTGCTCAATACAATGAACCGCCGTTTGCAGATTCTGTGCTTCGAGCGTTGGCAAATCCGCAGAAGAATAAAAACCTTCAAGCAGCAGGATAGGTTTCACAATCCCGCCAGCGCGAAGGCTCACTGCCTCTTCAAGGCGTGCAACGCCGAAGCCATCGGCCTGAGAAGAAAGTGCCTTTGCCACGGGCAGAAGGCCATGTCCGTATCCATTGGCTTTAATCGCCGCCCAAGTTCGACTGTTCGGCGCCATGGCGCGGATAATGTCGATATTGTGGTTCAGGGCAGCGGTATGGATGATTGCTGTTGCCGCTTTCATAACACCTCGCGGTTAATACTCAACAAACTCTGTTTTATTCTTCATCAAACGCAGGACCTGCGTAGTTATCAAAGCGGGAGAACTGACCTTGGAAGGTCAAACGCACGCTACCGATTGGACCGTTACGCTGCTTACCGAGGATGATTTCTGCAATACCTTTCAGCGGACTTTCTGGGTTGTACACCTCATCACGGTAAATGAACATGATAAGGTCCGCATCCTGCTCGATCGCGCCCGATTCACGCAAGTCGGAGTTTACAGGGCGTTTGTCTGCACGTTGTTCCAGCGAGCGGTTAAGCTGCGACAGAGCCACAACAGGCACATTTAGTTCTTTTGCCAACGCCTTGAGCGAGCGGCTGATCTCGGCAATCTCAAGGGTACGGTTATCCTGAAGGCCAGGAACACGCATCAACTGAAGGTAGTCGACCATAATCATCGACAGACCACCGTGTTCTCGCGCCACACGGCGGGCTCGGGAGCGCACTTCTGTTGGCGTCAGGCCTGAGCTGTCATCGATATACATATTCTTCTTCTGCATCAGAATACCCATGGTCGATGAAATACGCGCCCAGTCTTCATCATCCAACTGACCGGTACGGATTTTGGTCTGGTCAACACGGGAAAGCGACGCGAGCATACGCATCATCAGCTGTTCAGCAGGCATCTCGAGCGAGAAAATCAGTACTGGCTTTTCCTGATCCATGGCGGCATTTTCACAGAGGTTCATCGCAAACGTGGTTTTACCCATTGAAGGACGTGCCGCCACGATGATGAGATCCGACCCCTGCAAGCCTGCGGTTTTCTTGTTCAAATCGGTAAAGCCAGTCGAAACACCGGTCACGCCGTCTTGCGGCGATTTGAACAGGATTTCGATACGCTCAAGGGTTTTCGACAGAACATTGTCGATGTTCTGTGGGCCTTCGTTTTCCGTGGTACGCGATTCTGCAATGGCGAAAACCTTGCTCTCTGCCATGTCGAGCAGGTCTTCTGACGTGCGCCCTTCTGGGTCATAACCTGCATCAGCAATTTCATTCGCAACGCTGATAAGGTTACGCACCATGGCACGTTCGCGGACGATATCCGCATAGGCAACAATGTTCGCCGCACTTGGGGTGTTTTTTGCCAGCTCAGCGAGATAAGCAAAACCGCCGACATCTTCCAGTTGGCTATGCTTTTCGAGATTTTCAGAAAGGGTAATAAGATCCAGCGGCATACCTGCATCAAGCAACTGCTTCGTGCTTTCAAAAATCAGGCGATGAGGACGGCTGTAGAAGTCAGCAGCAACCACTTTTTCTGCCACACTGTCCCAACGCTCGTTATCGAGCATCAGCCCCCCCAGCACAGACTGCTCAGCTTCCAGAGAATGCGGCGGCACCTTCAGGGCATCAACCTGACGGTCTTTAGGTTTGTTGGAATTAAATTGCTTGCTGCGTTGCTCTGCCATATCACTTATTACCTTGTCGATTCGACCAACATTATACCCAGAACCTCTGGCGAATAACTATCGGTAGGCGCTTTGGAGCGACCACGACTTTTTTGCCTGCCAATTTAACGTGTTGCTGACGAAATGCAGGAGGATTCATATAGAATGTGGCTCCTGATGTTGTAATGGTAACCTAAATGGCGTCGTCGCTACTGAAACCGTCTCTGTTTTGTCTGGTGGCACTCCCTCTTTGTGCAAAAGCAAGCACATCTGAGCCATGGCAATCTGAAATCGAACTGGGGTTTCAGGCCCTTTCCGGTAACTCGGACTCGATGACGATCAACAGTCGCCTTGGCGTGAACTTCACAGACGGCCCCTACCGACACACCTCTGAAGCCAAATTCCTGTTGGTTGAAAAAGACGGTGAAGAAGATAAACGCAAAAGTGAGTTCGAGAGTCAGGCCAACTATAAGTTTGACCCTAAGCGCTATGTGTGGGGAAACGTGAGCTTTGTTGATGATAAATACGGCCCGTATTTTAAAGACCTCACCATTGCAGCTGGATTGGGTTATCAAGCGATTTGGCAGGAAGATTTATCACTGTTGTTGGAAATTGGCCCCGGTTACCGTTACCAATCTCCAAACCTGGATGAACTGGATGACGATGACCTCATCTTGCCTTATGACGTGGAAGAGGCGATTTTGCGTGGTCAGGCAGAACTGTCCTGGCAGATGACTAAGACCGCCCTTTTTGAAGGCCGTATCACTGCCATCAGTGGCCCAAGTAACACCAGTTTTGAAGCGCGAGCGTCGGTTTCCACCAGCCTCATCGACGATCTGGCGATCAAGCTTTCCACCACCCAGAAATACATCAGTGAAGTGCCACCGGGATTAAAAAACCTCGATTCGATTTTTACTGTGAATATGCTTTACAAGTTTTAGGTGCTGGGTACTGGGTACTGGGTACTGGGTACTGCATGATTTTAGATGGTATAGGCATAGAGGTAAGCCCTTTGTCCCTTCCTAGGACCTTCTTCTCCCAGGAACCAGGTCCGTTTATGCTTTTCCTAGGATCGCTTTCCCAAATCCCACGTACAAAAAAACCGGCCCAAAGGCCGGTTTTTTCAAAGCGACGATGTGTCTGAATTACTCAGCAACAACGTTCAGCTTAACAGTAGCGAATACTTCAGAGTGCAGTTGCAGGCTGATTTCGTACTCACCAGTGTTACGCAGTGCACCTTCTGGCAGGCGAACTTCGCTCTTCGCTACAGCAACGCCAGCTGCAGTTACAGCGTCAGCGATGTCACGAGTACCGATAGAACCGAACAGTTTACCTTCGTCACCAGCTTTAGAAGCAACTTCTACTGCTTCCAGTGCTTCAACTTGCTCAGCGCGTGCTTGAGCAGCAGCCAGAGCTTCAGCAACTTTAGCTTCCAGATCTGCACGACGAGCTTCGAAATGCTCAACGTTAGATTTAGTAGCCATTACTGCCTTACCTTGTGGGATAAGGAAGTTACGTGCGTAACCAGACTTAACAGTTACCTGATCACCCAGACCACCCAGGTTAGCGATTTTATCAAGCAGAATAACTTGCATTATCTATTCCTCTATTAACTTGGACAGTGCCGATTACTGATGCTTGTCAGTGTATGGCAGCAGAGCCAGGTAACGTGAACGCTTGATAGCGCGTGCCAGCTGACGCTGGTACTTAGCACGGGTACCAGTGATACGGCTAGGTACGATTTTACCAGCTTCGGTGATGTAGTTTTTCAGAGTCGCTACGTCTTTGTAATCGATCTCTTGTACGCCTTCTGCAGTGAAACGGCAGAATTTACGACGACGGAAGAAACGTGCCATGGGGCTATCTCCTGATCTTAAATGTCTATAATTTCATCAGCATGCAACACCAATTTGCCTACGCCATTTCGGCCGGTCTGATAAGCGAGAAAACCGCCTACCTTGATGTTACTGCCTAAAGCTAAGTGCTGTGTTTTGTTTTGCGACCCTTGCCCGCTCACTACGACCGGTAAACGACAGTAGACTTGCCTTGGCAATCCAGCTTCCCGTTGCTCCGAACGATGCTCAATCACAAAGTGACAATGGGGCACGCCGGCAGGACTCTGTTTTCGAATCGGGCCTTGGGTGATAGCACCTGCTAGCTCAATCCGATTGGTCATCAAATCAAATTACTCAGCTGCTGCTTCGTCTTCAGATTGTGCTTCTGCACGCTCTTCGCGACGTGGTGCGCGCTCTTCTTTAGCCTTCATCATTACAGATGGCTCAGTGATAGCGCCTTTGGTACGCATGATCATGTTACGGATCACAGCGTCGTTGAAGCGGAACGCAGTTTCCAGCTCATCAATCACAGCTTGCTCAGCTTCAACGTTCATCAGAACGTAGTGTGCTTTGTGCAGCTTGTTGATTGGGTAAGCCAGTTGACGACGGCCCCAGTCTTCCAGACGGTGGATCTGACCACCTGACTCTTTGATAGAACCAGTGTAACGCTCGATCATGCCAGCAACTTGCTCGCTTTGATCAGGGTGCACCATGAATACGATTTCGTAATGACGCATTGGTTGCTCCTTACGGATTATTCAGCTTCCACGCTTGGCCCGGTCGTCCAGCGGAAGCAAGGAACGAAAGTAAAAGACCGGGAATTTGGAGGCAGGATAGTACAGAATTGCGCCGCTAATAGCAACAAAAAGCACAACGCCCGGAGAAATAAATCACCGGGCGTTGATTTGTTTGAAAACGGTCTGTTTTCTTGCGGTTATCCGCGGCGCTGACGAACCGCTTCAAATAGGCAGATGCCAGTTGCTACAGACACGTTCAGGCTCGATACGCTACCCGCCATTGGAATGCTGATAAGATCGTCACAGGTCTCGCGGGTCAGACGGCGCATACCGTCGCCTTCTGCGCCCATTACAATCGCCAGCGGACCAGTCAGTTTCGCATCGTAGACATCGTGGGTCGCTTCACCGGCCGTGCCGACAAACCACACGCCTTTTTCCTGCAATGCACGCATAGTACGGGCTAGGTTAGTCACACGAACCAAAGGCACTACTTCGGCAGCGCCAACAGCCACTTTACGCGCCGTCGCGTTCAGTTGAGCAGATTTGTCTTTCGGTACGATAACCGCGCACACACCGGCAGCATCCGCGTTACGCAGACACGCACCCAGATTGTGTGGGTCAGTGACACCGTCCAGCACCAACAGTAGCGGGTTCTCTTTACCATCCAGAATGATATCGAGATCGTTTTCGTTGTACTGGCGACCCGGTTTTACGCGGGCAATCAAGCCTTGGTGCGACGCACCTTTGGCTTTGTCATCCAGCGCCTTGCGACCCATTTCCTGCAAAGTGATACCTAGGCGGGTCAACTCATTCAGTACAGGCAATACACGATCGTCCTGACGGCCTTTCAGCACGAAGACTTCGATGAAGCGGGACGGATCAGATTCCAGTACGGCTTTAACGGCGTGGATGCCGTAAATCATTTCATTGCTCATGGATTACTTCTTATTCTTGCCTGCTTTGGCTGGTTTGCCTTTCTGCGCTTTTTTCTTGCGCACCTTCTCAGCCTTGGTTTTCTTCTTCGCCGGGTTTTCGCCTTTGCCGCCTCGTTTACCAGCAGCTGCTTTTTCGCCGCGCTTTCCGGCCGGGGCTTTATCCCCCTCACCTTTTGGAATCGCACCGCGTTTTAATTGCTGGCGAACAGACATACGCTCTTGGCGTGCTTCAGGATTTTTCCCTGACTCAGCGCGGCCTTTCTTGGCTTTATTGCGGGCAGTTTTACCTGCTCCGCGGGCTTTACGGGTTGTTCCGTCCAGCTCGAAATCGATCATCCTTTCATCAAGGTTGACGGATAATACTTTGACCGTGACCTGATCGCCAAGTCGGAAAATACGACCAGAGCTCTCGCCCACCAGTTTTTGACCCACCATGTCGTAGTTGTAATAGTCGTTGTCAAGGTTCGAGATATGCACCAAGCCATCAATGTGCAGCTCATTCAAACGCACAAAGAAGCCAAACCCTGTGACATTGGCAATGGTGCCTTCCATGACTTCGCCAACGTGATCCTGCATGTATTCACACTTCAACCAGTCTGAAACATCACGGGTCGCGTCATCGGCGCGGCGTTCTGTCATCGAGCACTGTTCACCCATCACGTCCATATCGTCGAAGGAATAGTGGTAACCACCGGTTGGCGTCCAACGGTCTTTGTTACGTCCTTCTTCTTTGGCAATCAGATACTTGATCGCACGGTGCAGCAGCAAATCCGGATAACGGCGGATTGGTGAGGTAAAGTGCGCGTACTGCTTGAGTGCCAGACCAAAGTGACCAGAGTTGTCGGCCTGATATACCGCCTGCTTCATGGAGCGCAGCAACATGGTTTGGATGAGTTCCTGATCTGGACGGCCAGCAATCAAATGCGCCAGTTTGGCGTAATCGGTTGGAGATGGCTCTAAGCCACCTTCAAGCGCCAGACCCATTTCGCTCAAGAAGTCTTTAAAGCCGGTGAGTCGCTCTTCGCCCGGCGCTTCGTGCACGCGGTAGAGCGCAGGCTCTTTGGCCTTCTCAACAAAACGCGCCGACGCGATGTTCGCCAGAATCATACATTCTTCGATGATCTTGTGGGCGTCGTTACGTTCAACCGGCACAATGCGCTCAATCTTACGCATGGCATTGAAAATGAATTTGGTCTCAACGGTTTCGAACTCAATCGCACCGCGCTGTTCACGTGACGCTTTCAGCGCTTTGTACATGCGGTTCAACTCTTCCAGATGCGGAACCAGCGGCGCGTAACGCTCGCGAAGCTCTTCATCGCCGTCCAGCATCGCGGCGACTTTGGTGTAAGTCAGGCGTGCGTGGGAATTCATTACCGCTTCGTAGTGTTTGAAACCGGAAAGCTTGCCGGCTTCTGAAATGGTCATTTCACACACCATGCACAAGCGGTCGACCTGTGGGTTCAGTGAACAAAGGCCGTTCGACAGCACTTCCGGTAGCATAGGAATAACCTGCGACGGGAAGTACACCGAGTTGCCGCGGTTTACCGCTTCTTTGTCCAGTGCCGAGTCTGGTCGCACGTAGTAGCTCACATCCGCAATCGCGACCCAAAGGCGCCAACCACCTGATTTTTTCTTCTCACAGAAGACGGCATCATCAAAGTCGCGGGCATCTTCACCGTCAATGGTCACCAGCGGTAAATCGCGCAGGTCAACACGGCCTTTTTTCGCTTCTTCCGGTACTTGCTCGGTGAAGCTCTTGATTTGTTTATCGACGTCTTGCGGCCACTCATGCGGAATGTTGTGGGTACGGACGGCAATCTCGATTTCCATGCCCGGCGCCATGTTCTCACCGAGAACTTCGACCACGCGGCCAACCGGATTGTGCTGACGGGTTGGACGTTGGAAGATTTCCACTACCACAACGTTACCCATGCGCGCGCCTTTGCGCTCGTCTTGCGGAATAACAATATCCTGACCCAGACGAGAATCGTCAGGTACCACAAAGCCCTGACCATTTTCGACAAAGTAGCGGCCTACAATCTGGCCTTTTCGCTCTTCCAGCACACGGACAACGCGCGCCTCTTTACGACCACGTTTATCGGTGCCAGCAGGTTGAGCAAGGATGAAATCGCCGTGCATCACCTGTTTCATCTGGTGATGTGGCAGCAGCCAGTCTTCGCGGTTGCCTTTCCCTTCAGGACGCAGGAAACCAAAGCCATCACGGTGACCAATCACGGTACCTTTTACCAAGTCCAGACGCTCAGGCAACGCATAACATTGACGGCGGGTAAAAATCAGTTGGCCATCGCGCTCCATCGCGCGCAGGCGTCGGCGCAGGCCTTCGTATTCTTCGTCGCTGCGCAAACCCAGTACTTCAAATAACTGGTCGCGGTTTACCGGTGTGGTAAAGCCTTTAATCACTTCAAGCAGATGCTCTCGGCTTGGCACAGGGTTGTCATATTTTTCTGCTTCACGCCCCAAAAAAGGGTCGTTGCTGTGTAGGTGTTTGTCTTGAGACATATAAGATTCCCGTTAGCGACATTGGCATATCAAGTATATCGCTTAAATATTTCGAAATTGGGTGCCCGTAGTCATTGCCAGTAAAAATTGGCATGACGTCTCACAGGGTGAGAATCAGATCGGGCGAACTGGGATAAGAAGGTGATGCAGGTCATTGTTACCTGACACCATGTCTTGAAGTGTGTATTTATCCATCTCAGCAAGGAATGCCTCCAACGCTGCCGCTACGGCAGTTTTCAGGCGACAGGCTGGCGTGATGTGGCAATTTTGCGGCGCACAGTTGACGAGTTGCAACGGTTCAAGTGAACGGATCACTTCCCCGATAACAATCGTGTCAGCTGGCTTGCCGAGTCGAATCCCCCCGTTCTTTCCCCGCACGGCTTCAACGTAGCCGACCTGACTCATACGGTGAATGATCTTCACCATGTGATTGCGGGAAACCCCATACTTCTCGGTGACCACGGTAATACTGGTCAACTCTCCGGGAGGCAGCATAGCCAGATACATAAGCGCCCTAAGGCCATAGTCTGTAAAGCTGGTTAATTGCACGTTTTCAAATCTCCTTGCACACATTGTACTCTTATCACAGACAAAAGGCGCGTACTCTCTGATTTTCTTTCTGTTTATACCCAAACAACCTGAAAAAGCAGGATTCAGGTTGTTTGGGTATACACGTCTTCGTGGTTTTCACTGATCGTTTTATGGAGTTTTGGTTGATTTAAACATTCATTTCATATACAACTTTAAGCATGCATTTAAAATGAAGCTTTAAAAACACAAAACATAAGAAGGTAACCCTCATGCTCAACGAGAAAACCATTGAAATAGTGAAGTCTACTGCCCCTTTGCTTGCTGAAACTGGTCCAAAACTGACTGCGCATTTTTACGACCGCATGTTCAGCCGACATCCAGAGCTCAAAGATATTTTCAACATGAGTAACCAGTTTACTGGAGCTCAACGCGAGGCACTTTTCAATGCGGTCTACGGCTACGCCGCCAACATTGATAACTTGCCAGCCCTGCTTCCAGTGGTGGAAAAGATCGCGCAAAAGCACGCGAGCTTTAATATCACACCAGAAATGTATGCCATCGTCGGTGAAAACCTGTTGGCTACAATTGACGAGCTTTTCTCGCCAGGTCAGGAAGTGTTGGATGCATGGGCAGAAGCCTATGGTGTGCTCGCGCAGGTTTTCATTAATCGCGAAGAGGAAATCTACCAACAGAATGCAGGCTCTAACGGCGGCTGGCGTGGAACACGTACTTTCAAGCTGGTCAGCAAAACACCTGAGAGTGAAGTGATCACCAGTTTCATTTTCGCCCCTGTCGATGGTCAGCCCGTGGCGGACTACGTGCCGGGACAATACATCGGTATTTACCTGTCTCCTGAACAGTTTGCCAATCAGGAAATCCGCCAATATAGCCTGTCCGCAGCGCCAAATGGAGAGCTTTACCGTATCTCAGTGAAACGAGAAGCTCAGGGAACGGTTTCGAATTATCTACATGATCACCTCAACGTGGGCGACACCGTTGAGCTCGCGCCACCAACTGGCGACTTTTTCTTCCACTCAGACAATGACACCCCGGTTGCGCTAATTTCGGGCGGTGTTGGGCTGACGCCTATGCTGTCGATGCTGGAATCTCTCAGCAGCAAGCATGATGCCGAAATCCACTGGCTACATGCAGCTGAAAATGGCGATCACCACGCTTTTGGTGCTCATATTGATACCTTGCTGAGCCAGCATCATACTGCCACGCGCGACGTGTGGTTCCGTGAGCCTTCAAACGCAGATTTTCCGGGCGAACAATTTGACCATCAAGGCCTGATAGACATCAGCAAAGTTGAAGGATTAACCCAAGGTTCGAGCCGAGACTTTTATCTTTGCGGCCCTGTCGGTTTCATGCAAGCTGTTGCCACACAGCTTGTGGATGCGGGCATCAGCAAAGACCGAATTTTCTATGAGTGCTTTGGCCCACATAAAGTGATTTAAGCGTTCACCTAAAAGCAAAAATGCCCGCACTCTGCGGGCATTTTTTAATTCGTTCTGGCCATCACCAATAGGTATCGCGTCGTTTCGCGCGGGCAATGACATTTCGCGGCATTTTATCTTCCAACGCTCTTCGTAGTAATGCAATGCGATTGTGCGTGGATGTGTCAGCGGTAATGGTGTGATACAGCCAGCGATAGGCATCTTCGTAATCCAATGGGCTGCCGTAATCAGCCACCAGAAGCTCGGCTAATTGAAGCCTCGCCCGGGTGTTCCCTAGAGATGCGGCTTCACGCAAATATGGGATCGCCCTTTCTTTGTCCTGCTGCACCAAAGTGCCTTTGGAGTAATAGCGACCAAGTTGCTCTAACGCTGCAGGTAAACCCTGCTGCGCCGCGACCTGCATGTAATAAACGCCAGTTTCGACATCTCTGTCGACACACACACCCCATGCCAACATATCACCATAAAGGAACTGGTAAGCTGGGGATTCAACACGAATGGCGCGGGCTTCGATATCTTGAAGGAGCTGACAATCGTCTTCTTTCACCTTTTTGAGGTGCGTATTCGACTCAAACAGGCGGATCAGTTGCGACTCTTCATACACAGGAAGAGCCGGACCCACTTCCGCTTTCGCGAAAGGGCTGGCTAACATCATGGATATAAATAAGGTACGCAGTTTCATGCCTTCCCACTATACAGGTGTTGTTCTGCCAAAAAGAGGGATCATCCGCCTCTTTGGCCTTGGATACGGTGTGTCTTGCCTAACTTATATCGGCAAGGGGTTGCCGAACTTTACCTTTTTTCCGGCGAAAAATTTCCGATTACCAATATCAACAGTATAGGGCCGGTTGGGCAAAAAAAAACCAGCCTTGAAGGCTGGTTTTTTTCACCGGAAACCGATTAAGACGCGAAAGGATGAACCTTGATGATGGTCTCGTTACGGTCTGGACCAGTAGAGATGATGTCTACAGGCACGCCGGTCAGTTCTTCGATACGTGCGATGTAATCCAGTGCTGCTTGTGGCAACTCTTCGATAGACTTAGCACCGAAAGTCTTCTCACTCCAACCTGGAACGGTTTCGTAGATTGGTGTGATGTTCTCGTACTCATCAGCTGCCATCGGTGAAACATTCAGGATAGTGCCGTCAGCTTTCTGGTAACCCGTACAGATTTTGATTTCTTCCAGACCGTCCAGAACGTCCATCTTGGTCAGACAGAAGCCAGTGATCGAGTTGATCTGGATTGCACGGCGCATTGCAACCGCATCAAACCAACCAGTACGGCGCAGACGACCGGTAGTCGCGCCAAACTCGTGGCCAACAGTACCCAGGTGCTTACCAATTGGATCTTGTTTCTCTTGACCGTCATACAGTTCAGTCGGGAAAGGACCAGAACCAACGCGGGTGCAGTAAGCTTTCGCGATACCCAGGATGTAGCCCAGGTGACGAGGACCAAAGCCAGAACCTGCAGCAACACCACCAGCGGTAGTGTTTGAAGACGTTACGTATGGGTAAGTACCGTGGTCGATGTCCAGTAGCGTGCCTTGCGCGCCTTCGAACATGATCTTGTCGCCACGCTTACGTGCGTCATCCAGTTCTTGGGTCACGTCGATAACCATGCTGGTCAGGATGTCAGCTTGCTCCATCACTTTCGCCAGGGTTTCTTCGTAGCTTACTGGTTCAGCTTTGTAGAAATGCTCCAACTGGAAGTTGTGCAGTTCCATCACTTCTTTAAGCTTCTCGGCAAACGCTTCTTTATCGAACAGGTCGCCAACGCGCAGACCGCGGCGGGCAACTTTATCTTCGTACGCTGGACCGATACCGCGACCGGTTGTACCGATTGCTTTCGCGCCACGTGCTTTTTCACGCGCCATATCAAGGGCGATGTGATAAGGAAGAATTAGCGGACAAGCTTCTGACAGGAAAAGACGCTCACGTACTGGAATGCCACGTTCTTCCAGACCGCTCATTTCTTTCATCAGGGCGTCTGGGGACAAAACAACACCGTTACCGATGATGCATTTTACGTTGTTGCGAAGAATGCCAGAAGGAATCAAGTGAAGAACGGTTTTTTCACCGTCAATGACAAGAGTGTGACCTGCGTTGTGGCCGCCTTGGTAGCGAACAACGTACTGAGCGTCTTCAGTCAACAGATCAACGATTTTACCCTTACCTTCGTCACCCCATTGGGTGCCGAGAACGACTACGTTATTACTCATCTTTTCCAGTCAGTTGATGATTAAAACGGGATTCTAGCACCATCGTTTGAAGGATGCAGTCATTTTTTGAGCGCCGTCCTGCTTATGGTCATCGGGCTGTCACAGTTTTTTGCTCTTTCGATTTACTTGGACGGCCACATCATATATGCGATTACCGCACCTGCGATGACTAAACACCCGCCAATACGACGTAGGGTAGCATCAGGTAACAGGCTCATTTCGCTGACCATTTGCCGCCATTTTTTTGGTACCAACATCGGCCCCAGCCCTTCAACTACCAGCACTAAACCCATTGCAAGCCACAACTCATTGCCCATTTTTTGCTCTCGTTCGTTTGGATAAAAAAAAGACAAGGCATGACGCCTTGTCTTTCTGTTTTGCTGTCTGGCAACGATTAGTTTGCCTTCAACGTTGGCTCTTTCATGTACTGGAAGAACTCACTGTTCGGGTCGACTACCATGATGTCGCCCTTGTTGTTGAAGCTGTTTCTGTAAGCTTGCAGCGAGCGCATGAAATTGTAGAATTCCGGCTCTTTGTTAAATGCATCCGCAAACACTTTTGCCACTTCAGCATCCGCTTCACCGCGAGTCACTCGCGCTGTCTTCTCAGCTTCAGCCAAAACAGTAGCGACTTCTAACTCAGCTTGAGCTCGAATCACCTCTGCTCTTTCTCTGCCTTGCGAACGGTGACGACGGGCTACGGCTTCACGTTCGGCTCTCATGCGCTCATAAATCGAGTCACTGATTTCATCAGGCAGGTTGATTTTCTTAATACGAAGATCAATCACTTCAATGCCGATGTCGCTCGAACTCTCCTGAAGATCAGCAAGAACGTCAGCCATCACCTGCTCTCGCTTCTCGGATACGATCTCCTTGATGGTTTTCGAACCGATTTCCGCACGCAAGCCGTCAGAAACTTTACGTTGCAGAAGGGCTTCAGCAGTCAGACGGTTACCGCCACCCGTTGAAAGGTAGTACTGACCGAAATCTTTAATTTTCCACTTCACGTAGGAATCAATGATCACGTCTTTTTTCTCAGACGTTACAAATCGATCTGACTGATCATCCATGGTCTGGATACGTGCATCTAGCACTTTAACGCTGTCGAAAACAGGCCACTTGAAATGAAGTCCTGGCGGGTAAATTTTCGCCATATCATCGTCAGCTTTCAGTACACGACCGAATCGAATCACGATACCGCGGTCTCCTTCGTCGACGACGAAAACTGACATCAAGCCGAAAACGAGCGATACAATAATGAGAGGGACTAATAACTTACGCATAATTAATATCTCCCCTGACGCGAAGTCGACGAGCGGCTGTTATTTGGAGCGACAGAAGACTGCGTTGAGCTTTCCAACTCAATGCCATAATCTGAAGCGTTGCTTTCAGCCGCGCTTGAGCGTTGTTGAGGAGCTTGGTTCATTAGTTTGTCTAGTGGTAGATACAACAAGTTGTTACTTCCGCCAGATTGTGAATCAATCAACACCTTACTGGTGTTGCCGAAAACATGTTCCATGGTTTCCAGATACAAACGGTTTCGGGTCACTTCCGGAGCAGCTTGGTACTCTGGCAACAGTTTCTCGAACTGAGCCACTTCACCCAATGCTTCGTTAACCGTTTTCTCTTTGTAACCCAATGCCTCTTTCTTCAAACGTTCAGCACGACCCGTTGCCTTAGGCAAGATATCGTTGCGATAGGCTTCCGCCTCTTTCACATAACGCTCTTCGTCCTCACGTGCTTTGATTACATCATCAAACGCGTCTTTAACCTGCTCTGGTGGTCGCGCGGTCTGGAAGTTGACATCCACAACCAGCAGACCCATATCGTAGCGATCGGTGATGCGGTTGATCTCAACCTGAGTACGTTCACGAATTTCCTGACGACCTGTAGTCAGGATTTCGTCCAACCCAGCATCACCGATGACTGCGCGTAGTGCAGAATCTGTTGCCTGACGCAAGCTATCGTCTGCATTGGTGACAGAAAAGAGGTATTTTTCGGGATCTGCAACTCGATATTGCACATCCATATCAACACGCACGACATTCTCGTCTTTTGTGAGCATCAAACCGGAACCCCGTAGCGACCGGATAGCTTGCACATTGACCGCTTCAACTTCGTCAATAAACGTTGGCTTCCAGTTCAAGCCTGGCTGAACAATACGGTCGTATTCACCGAAACGCAGCACAACACCACGCTCCGCTTCACCGATAGTGTAAAATCCTGAGACACCCCAGATGACTGCACCCACAACGGCAATAACGCCCAAACCAGCAGCACCGCTGCCGCCAAAAGACGGGCCCTTGCCGCCAAATAAGCCACTCAGTTTGCGACTTAGCTTGCCAAACACCTCATCGAGGTCAGGCGGCCCTTGGTCACGACCACCGCGGTTTCCCCACGGGTCTTTGTCCTGACCGCCATTATTTCCTGGCTCATTCCACGCCATTAGAACACTCCATCAGTATGATATGACGATAGTTTTTATACTCTAACAGGCCGTCAGTTGACGATAAAGTCGCCTAACTCACTGCCTTCCCTTTTTTTCAACCTCAACCAATCTGTCTGAGGTAGCCGCACGTCGACTAGCAAATGTCCGTCCTGCTCGTATTCTTCATGCGTAATACAGCGCAACTGACAGAATTTACTATGCATTCTGCCGATAGCCGCAGGTGGAATACGTAAGCGATAGCTTACCATAGTCCCCGCCAGCCTCTCGGTCAGTGCCTCAAAAAGAAGATCTATGCCCTGATCTGCCAGTGCAGATACATAGACAACACGGGGTAAACCTTCTTCATCACGCTCAATGCGTGGGGAGGCTTCATCCATGTTGTCGATTTTGTTCATCACCAACAATGTTGGGATTTCATGAGCATCGATTTCTTCAAGTACCACGTCAACCGCTTCGATGTTTTCGCGGAAGCGATCATCACTGGCATCGATAACATGCAGAAGCAAAGCTGCTTCCTGTGTTTCCTGCAAAGTGGCTTTAAACGCAGCTACCAGATCATGGGGTAGGTGACGGATAAAACCAACAGTATCGGCAAGAATCACATCCCCGACATCTTCCACCTCGATTTTGCGCAATGTCGGATCCAGCGTTGCGAAAAGCTGATCCGCCGCGTAAACCCCCGCTTCAGTAATACGGTTAAAGAGGGTGGATTTGCCTGCGTTGGTGTATCCCACCAGCGAAACGGTTGGCACTTCAGCACGACTTCGAGCACGTCGGCCCTGTTCGCGCTGTTTAGACACTTTCTCAAGTCTACGCAAAATTGCCTTAACGCGATCACGCAGCAATCGACGGTCAGTTTCAAGCTGGGTCTCACCCGGACCACGCAAACCAATCCCCCCTTTCTGACGCTCCAAGTGCGTCCAGCCTCTGACGAGTCGGGTGGAAAGGTGGCGAAGCTGCGCCAGCTCGACCTGCAACTTACCTTCGTGAGTGCGGGCACGCTGTGCAAAGATGTCCAGAATCAGACCAGTGCGATCAAGCACTCGACATTTGACCAGACGCTCGAGGTTTCGTTCTTGCGCAGGAGAAAGCGCATGGTTGAAGATAACAATGTCAGCCCCTGTCAATCGAACAGCATCAGCGATTTCTAGGGCTTTACCTTCACCAACGAAGTATTTGGAATGCGGGGACTGCCGACTGCCCGTAATGGTTTGCAGCCTGCTAACCCCCGCTGACGATACCAGCATTTCAAATTCGCTGAGATCTTCCCATTCGCCTTCCTGGGTGAAGTTGATATGAACTAAAACAGCCTGTTCACCGGCTTCATAACGGTCAAACAAGCGATCAACTCCTTACCAAAGGATTATTACTCCTCAGTCTTCTCTTGCTGACGTTCGTTTGGCGAACGCTCAGAGTTGTTGTGATGGTGGTTCACTGGGCGAGCTGGGACCACGGTAGAAATCGCGTGCTTGTAAACCATTTGATTTACAGTGTTTTTCAGCAGGATCACGAACTGGTCAAAAGATTCGATCTGGCCCTGAAGCTTGATACCGTTTACCAAATAGATAGAAACAGGTACACGTTCACGACGCAGTGCGTTCAGAAATGGGTCTTGTAGAGATTGCCCCTTAGCCATTTTTAATTTTCCTTATTGGTTTGTAGTTGTATTAGCAACAATAAAATCAACAATGCCGCTTACAACAACCCAAAGTATACCTGTCTCTTCCTGGATCAGGTCAGACACTTTGTGACTGTTTGTAACGATAGCTCGGCATCGTCGCTATCAAGCCATGTCAAATTGTCCCAGCTGCGAAGCCAAGTGATCTGACGTTTGGCTAACTGACGGGTTGCGCACACACCGCGATAAACTGCATCGTCAAGCGAACAGCTACCCGCCAAATAATCCCACATCTGTCGGTACCCAACGCAGCGGATCGACGGCATATCCGGATTCAGATCGCCACGATCATACAACTTGCGTACCTCCGCTTCGAAACCCGCTTCCATCATTTTCTGGAAACGCAACTCAATACGGCGATGCAGTTCTCCCCTTTCCTTAGGGGCTATAGCAAATTGGTGAACCTCATATGGCAATGGTTCACCTTTGGTTTCGGTCAACTCAGTGAGAGTTTTACCCGAAATACGAAAAACTTCCAGCGCTCTCGACAATCGTTGAGGATCATTCGGGTGGATCCTCGCACCTGCGACAGGGTCAATGTTGCATAACTCATCATGCAAAGCCTGCCAGCCGTGTTCCTTTGCTTCCTGTTCAATTTTAGCGCGAATCGCTGGATCCGCGGGTGGCAAAGGTGACAAACCTTCTAATAATGCTTTGAAGTAAAGCATGGTACCACCAACCAAAAGGGGAATTCTCCCTTTTGCGACAATCTCTTCCATTTCCCGCAAGGCATCAGCACGGAAATCAGCCGCTGAGTAAGCTTCTGACGGATCGAGGATGTCGATCAAACGGTGTGGAGCCAGTGCCAATTCATCTTCAGTTGGTTTGGCGGTGCCGATATCCATCTCTTTATAGATAAGGGCGCTGTCGACACTGATGATCTCGACAGGAAATTGTTTTCTCAGGCCGATCGCCAGATCAGTTTTACCCGACGCGGTCGGCCCCATTAAAAAAATTGCCTTCGGCAATGGCTTAGTCATGTTTAAAAGCTTCTATTGCCGCTGCTACGTCAACCGGACGCAACAACGTTGAATAATGCGCCGCCAGCCTTTCCTGCCAGCAGTTTTCTAAGTCAGAGATCAGTGTAACGGCTTGTGACAAACCATAGACGTCTGTTTTTTGCGTCGCCTGAGCTGCAAACCAGTTTGCCAGCAACTCAGCCGACAAAGTGTCAGGTTCGCTGGTAAGAAATGTCATCAACGAAGGAATGAGCTGCTGCAAGTTATGATTGCGTACAGGCTGACAAACCGCCATCACCATCAATTGGGTTGGCGACTTTTGACGAAGAAGCATACCAAATTGCTGAAGCAGACTTTCATGTTTCGCAATCAATGCCAATTCTTCCGTCGAAGCGGGCAGCGCCTGTGGGATCAGAAGCGGTTGTGCTTTCAAGCCTTCACCCTCTGCCGCAGCATGGAATTGTCCAAGCATGGCGAGGTAAGAAGCGGCATCCAAATCCAGCAGGGCAATACCCTCGGCGCGTTGAAGCAGCAAATACCTAGACGACACCACAGCCAACGCCTTACCTAAGCCATTTCCTGCATGCCCGACGGAGACCGGTGTTTGCACCACTGATGAAGGCGTAAAGACAGGTGGTGCTTCGGCTACCTGCGTATCCGCAGCTGGGACAACAGGCGTTGTCATGAGTGCTTGATACACTTTTTGCTCACGCTTTGAAGGGGCGTTATCACCATATTGCTCTCGGCGCGAGCCGCTGCCAGATGATTGGCTAAGGCTTGAACCTCGTGGACTTTGCCCTGACGACTGTGGCCGCCATTCTGTGTATTCAGTCTGACCGGGGTAGTTTGAGTATGAGGCATTTCCCGCCCCCTGAGGCTCCAACGATTCGAGAGTTTCAGATGCGGGGGTATCAGGCGTGATTTCAGGTTGGGTAGCACTCTGCCCACTGCTGAGATCACTCACTGGTGGATGTTCAAACTCAAGTGCAGGCGCTTGTTCCGCCGCAACTTGCATCAGGGCATCAGCTACAGCCTGGTAGATAAAGTCATGCACCAAGCGGGCCTGATGAAAACGGACTTCATGCTTGGCTGGATGAACATTGACATCCACCTGGTGCGGGTCGATGTCAATGTAAAGAACGTAAGCGGCGAATTGATCGGGACGCAATGATGCTTCATAGCCCTGTCGAATCGCGTGATTGATGAGTTTGTCTTTCATCATCCGCTGGTTCACGAAGCAGTGCTGAATATCGTTCTGTGCCCGTGCACCTTCCGGTGTACAAATCCAGCCATGAAGGGTTAAACCCTGATGTTCAAGGCTCACTGCCACAGAGCTTTTTACAAACGGCGAACCGCAAATAGCCGCCAGTCGCTTTTCACGCTGCACATCATTCGATGCCGCGCGGTACTGGCGCACGATGGTGCCGTTGTGACGAAGGGTTATGGCCACATCGAAACGGCTCAGCGCAATGCGCTTCAGAAGCTCATCAATATGGCCGAATTCAGTTTTGTCAGTACGGAGAAACTTGCGGCGGGCTGGTGTATTAAAGAATAAATCCACCACTTCAACCGTCGTGCCGACTGGATGAGCTGCAGGTTTAACCTGCACTGCCATATCACGCCCTTCCGCATAGGCAGAGCAGGCTTCTGATTGAGTGATCGTTCTCGATGTCAGGGTGAGTCGCGATACCGAGCTGATACTCGCCAGCGCCTCACCACGAAACCCAAGACTGATAATCGCTTCGAGGTCATCAAGGCAGGAGATCTTGGAGGTCGCGTGACGGCTGAGCGCCAATTCGAGTTCTTCTTTGGCAATGCCTGAGCCATTGTCTCGAATACGGATAAGCTTGCTGCCGCCTTTTTCGATATCAACATCAATGCGGGTCGCCCCCGCATCAATGCTGTTTTCAACGAGCTCTTTAACAACAGAAGCAGGCCTTTCAACCACTTCGCCTGCCGCAATCTGGTTTGCCAGACGTGCAGGTAGGATTTGAATTGCCATGCTTAACTCCCGGGAATAATCAGGGTCTGGCCGATAGCCAACTCGTCAGAACGCAACTTGTTGGCACGACGGATACTGTCTACCGTCACCCCATAATTGCTGGCGATTTTACCCAGATACTCTCCGCGTTGCACTTTGTGCTGCTTGTCTTTGGGCTGGACACCCACAATTTTCAGTCTCTGTCCTATCGCCAATTCATCTGAGCGCAGCTTATTGGCACTGCGAATACTGGCGACACTGACATCGTATTCCTGCGCGATTTTACCCAAGAACTCTCCACGTTTGACAGTGTGAGTCACGGTTTTACCCGAAGGTGACGCGGGTTTTGCACTGGCACCTGAAGACGAAGGTTTCGAGGCGCTAGTCAATGCTCCAACATTGACATCAGGCACTGTCAGAACCTGACCAACTTTCAGGTTATTGGACTTCAAGCCGTTTGCCGCTTTGATCGCCGACACTGAGCTGCCGTATTTACTAGCGATGACAGACAGAGACTGGCCTGACGTGACTTTGTGTTTAACGCCGTTCTTACGCGCAGCCATCAAGGTGCCGTCTGGCGGGAAATCCTCAAAATAGGTCAACACACCTTTATATACAGCATTGGCAATCTTGTTTTGGTGGCTGGAGCTCAGCAACAGCTTTTCTTCCTGCGGGTTGGTGATAAAACCCGCCTCAACCAACAGAGATGGAATATCTGGGGATTTCAGCACAGCAAGACTCGCGTGTTCCGGGCTGGATTTGTGAAGTTTTGTCACTTTACCCATTTCTTTCAGCACGCGAACTGCAACGTCATACCCCTCTTTCTGTGAGTTACTGAACTGCAAGTCCAACACCGCACGGCTCAGATATTCGTCCTCGTTGTCATTCAGCAGCGCACCACCACCTAACAGGTTCGATTGCTCTTCGTGCTTCTCAATCCAACGACCAATTTCACTGTTCGCGCGACGACGGGACAGCACCCATACAGACGCTCCGCGAGGCTGCGGTTTGTGGAAACCATCAGCGTGAATAGACACCAACAGATGCGCTCCCTTACGGCGGGCAATATCCGAGCGCTTGTTAAGATCGACGAAGTAATCACCATTACGCGTCAGTACCGCTTTCATGCCTGGCACCGCGTTAATCTTGGCGGCGACTTGGCGCGAAATAGCCAGTGTTACGTGCTTTTCGTATTTACGTCGCGGTCCCACGGCACCCGGATCGTTTCCTCCGTGGCCTGGGTCAATAGCGATAATAATGTCGTCGGTACCAAACGGCAGTGCGGTCTGGGTTTCGGCTGTAGCGGCAGGCTTGGCAGGTTTCACCGCGACGGTTTTCTTTCCGTGAGGAATATCAATCACCAGACGGTGGCCATATTCACCGCCGGGTGCCAGCGGAAACAGGCGCGGGACACTTTGATCCTTAAGTTCAAAGACCAAACGGTATGTTTTGTTGTCAGGCGGATTGCTCTTGCGGATTTTCGTCAGAATTTTACTGTCGCTGACCGCTTTAGGCAGCGTCATCCCCAAGGTCGTGTCTTTCAGATCTACCACCAGGCGATTAGGTTTGGTCAGGGTAAAATAGGTATAGGAAGGCTCATCGGCCAAATCCATCACCACGCGCGTTTCATCCGGCGCAGGCCAGATCCGCACATTTTCCAGTGAATTAGCCAGCACAGGAGAAAGTGCACCTAACCAGCATAGCAACCCTGCTAACACGCCCCGCCAAAGCATATCGTTATTTCCACTCCAGTTTTGCCAGCAACGCTTCACCAACAGGCGTATTGGCCTGAACCTGCACTGTGCGTTGTTCATCGTTATATTTCAGTGTGATATCAAGATCAGGTTGCGGCAACAAACCTTCGCCTTTTTCTGGCCATTCAACCAAACAAAGTGCGTCAGGTGTGAAGTAATCCCGAATCCCCATGAATTCAAGCTCTTCAGGATCAGCCAATCGGTACAGATCAAAGTGATAGACTTGCCAGCAATCCAGTTGGTAGGGTTCAACAAGAGTGTAAGTCGGGCTCTTTACGTTGCCAGCATGGCCAAGAGACTGGATGAATCCGCGAGAAAAAGTGGTTTTTCCTGCGCCCAGATCGCCATGAAGATAAATGGTTGTTTGCTGCGCGCAGGCGGCTGCGACAGCTGCACCAAAGGCCACTGTTCCTTGCTCATCGGCAAGTTCAGTCATAAAAGTCTGTGTCATGTTTCTCACTGCTTTTCTGCGATGGGGCGCTACCCTATCGCGATTCTGTTTTTATGTTGTTGCCAAGAAGCGGGAGCAAATCACTGGCGATCAGGCCACGCTCACCGTCTTGTGCAGCAATATCTGCTGCATAGCTATGTAAGTAGGCACCAAAACTGGCTGATTCCGACAGCGAAGACATCTGTGCTACGCATCCGGCAATCACACCGGTCAGAACATCCCCCATGCCGCCACTGGCCATTCCAGGGTTGCCTGCATCGATGATCTGTAAAGTGCTGCCATCATAAACGATTGTGCCTGCACCTTTAAGCACCACTACGCCACCATAGCGTTTATGTAACTCTTTGACGGCAGAAAAACGATCCCGTTCAATTTCTGTTACGCGAGTACTCAATAAATTTGCGGCTTCTCCAGGATGTGGAGTCAAAATCCAGTTATCCCTGCGCATCGGGAAGCATGCCAAGAGATTCAGTGCGTCTGCATCCACCACCATGGGGCTCCCACACGCCACCGCGGCATCAAAGAGTTTCTTCGCCCACTCGCTTTGACCAAGACCGGGACCAATGGCAATCACATCAGCCCATCGCAGTGTTTCGTCTAGCGCTTCAATGCCGTCACCTTCAAGCCACCAGTGTGTCATCAGTTCAGGCTGACGGGCCAGCACTGCCGGAATATGGCTTTCATCAGTGAGCACCGCGACGAGGCCGGCACCGCTTCGCAGTGTCGCCTGACCACTGAGAATAATTGCCCCACCCATTCCTTTTTGGCCACCAATACATATGACGCGTCCAGCATGCCCTTTGTGTGCACTATTTTGGCGTTGTGGCTCCAGTGTCTTGGCATGAGAAAGCGTCAGCAGTGTAGACGAAGCAGGGATATGCGCAGCAAACTCCTCTCCAATACCCAAACCGTCATAGAGAATGTCACCACAATGATCGCGCGCCTTGCCGGTAAAGAGGCCTTGCTTCAACCCTACAAAGCTAACCGTACAATCTGCAATGACGGCCTCACCCCAGATGTGTCCGGTATCCGCATCCAAACCGCTCGGAAGATCCACCGCGATCTTGGGGCAGTTAATCGCATTGATAGCATTCACTGCTAACAGGTGTGCGCCGGATAAATCGCGGCTGAGCCCGGTACCAAAGAGCGCATCAACGATCAGATCATAATCACCATCAGGAAAGGCACCTTGCCCAATCAAGCCACCAGCAGCCACAAACTTCTGCCGCGCATTTAACGCATCGCCGCTAACACTAGATTGGTCGGCAACCGACCAGAGGGTCACCGGCATATTGGCTTCCAGAGCTAATCTCGCAATAACATACCCATCACCGCCGTTATTACCGCTACCACAACATACGAGGATCGACTCAGCATCAGGCCAACGATCTTTGATCGTTTCAAAGACAGCACGGCCTGCGAGTTCCATCAGGTTGTACATTTCTACGCCAAGATCTGCTGCGATCTTGCGCTCTCCGTCTCTGACCTGATCCGATCGGTAAAGCGAGTGTGGTAGACTTGCGCTCATCTTAGTTTTTCCTTGCTGATCTTATGTCTGAGTCCCGATCTTCATCGTCGATCAATTTTACCCAACTTGCTGAAAATATCAGGCAATGGGGACATGAACTAGGATTTCAGCATATTGGGATCACTGATGTTGATCTCAGTCAGCATGAAGCTCAGTTGCAACGCTGGCTCGATAATGGCTATCACGGGGAAATGGATTGGATGGCACGCCATGGCATGATGCGCGCCCGTCCTCAGGAACTGGTTGAAGGCACAGTCCGCGTGATCAGTGCCAGAATGAACTACCTCCCGCCAGATGCGGGGTTTGCCAAAACATTGGAAACGCCTTCTCTCGCCTATATCAGTCGTTATGCGCTCGGCCGTGACTACCACAAACTCATCCGCAACCGCCTGAAAAAATTAGGGCAGCGAATTGAAGAAGAAGTTGGGAAATTCGGCTATCGACCTTTTGTCGACTCTGCCCCGGTTCTGGAACGTCCACTGGCAGAGAAGGCAGGTCTTGGATGGACAGGCAAGCATTCGCTGTTGCTCAGTGAAGACGTCGGTTCCTGGTTTTTTCTGGGCGAACTGCTGATTGATCTGCCCTTACCAGTGGATGAGCCGACAGAAAGCCAGTGTGGCAAGTGCGTAGCATGTATTACCTCTTGCCCAACAGATGCCATTGTTGGCGACACCATTGTCGATGCCAGACGTTGTATTTCTTACCTCACGATTGAACTTGATGGTGAAATCCCAGAAGAGTTTCGCGAGGCGATGGGGAACCGGATCTATGGCTGTGATGACTGCCAGTTGGTTTGTCCATACAACCGCGAAGCTGAGTTAACCAACGAGTCTGATTTTTATGGGCGAGAAAGCTTGGTCCAGCAACCTCTGAAAACGCTGTTTAGCTGGGACGAATCTACATTTTTAAAAGAAACTGAAGGTTCGGCCATTCGCCGTATAGGCCACGAAAAATGGCGCCGCAACCTCTCTGTGGCCATGGGAAACGCCCCTTATGATCCAGAGATTATTGAACTTTTGGAATCGGCCAAAGGATTCTCTGCTATGCTTGATCAGCACCTTGATTGGGCGCTTGAACAACAGATTAAACGCCGGAATGAACATGCTGTTGATGTTCTGCCTTCCTCAACCAAGAGGTTAGTCAGAATCGTTCAGAAAGGTCTACCAAGGGATGCCTAAGCGCAATCGTGCGGTAGTGGAAAGTCACCTATCTGCTCAAAATTAATGCAAAAACAAGACATAGATTCACTTCTTCTGCGAAATGTGGAAAACCTTTTCAGTACGCTATAAAACAGTGCATGCTGATAAAGTTAAACACACTCTGTGAATAATCTCAGATGAAAGTCACGAAAGGTGATGAAACTGGGGATAATCTTTTGAAAACATTGAAACTCGAAACTTTAAAATCATTAAAAACATAGAGTTACAATAAAAACAATTCACAGGGATCAGTTTTCCACCGATCAACATCCGCACAAATAACTCTGAGTAACGTCACATCTTCTGATATTCATCAACGGCTTTACCCACAAGCAAGACTTTGTGGATAACTCTGTTAAGAAACACGATAAAAAGGTGCTCAAAGCGCGATGCAGACACGTTCCTGCAAAAAACTCATTCAGATTGTATTTGGGCTAGACCTTGCCCGGAGATAATGCTTCACAGCATTAAAGACAACAACCCGCTACACCCTAAAAATAACTGGTGCATTCAATGCGGAGTGTTGGTGCTTACAGATGATGTTCTGTAAGAAATTTGGAGCGACACACGAGGTTCGAACTCGTGACCTCAACCTTGGCAAGGTTGCGCTCTACCAGCTGAGCTAGTGTCGCATTCAAAGAGCGTCCGAAATGCTTCGGTAAATTTGAATCAAACGGCTAAATTTGCCATTCGAGCTTTCTTATCGAAAGAAAATTTGGAGCGACACACGAGGTTCGAACTCGTGACCTCAACCTTGGCAAGGTTGCGCTCTACCAGCTGAGCTAGTGTCGCTTTTTGTTCCAACAGTGTTGGATTATTTTTTGTTTTTAGCAGGTTAGGCTTAGCCTGTTCTGCGCTTCCCGAAGGAATTCAAAATTTGGAGCAGCACACGAGGTTCCCGATCTTCAAGGCTTAGGCGTGACCTCAACCTTGGCAAGGTTCCTTGCGTGTGGTGTTTCCCGAAGGAAATCAAAATTTGGAGCGACACA
>NZ_LASY01000100.1:0-17401 GCF_000973155.1 Grimontia sp. AD028
TAAGCGTTTTATGCTTTGTTAAGGTGTATTTGCTTAGAATGACTAGGCAGCACACACCTCGCCGCGCCTAAAACGCTTAGAGCTAGAACAAAATTTAACCACCAAAGGTTAACAGGCCCTAGGGTTAGATTTCGATGGTGTTGAGGGCAATCGGAGGACACAGCGTGCGACTTTCCAGCAAGGAATTCCACAATGTTTGCCAGTGCTTCAATTGGTCTGCCGGCATAGGGCGGGCAATGAAAAAGCCCTGACCATAATCACAGCCCATGTCACGAAGCGAGTGCCAGACTTCAATGCATTCAATGCCTTCTGCCACTGAAGCGACGCCAATGCGGTTAGCAACCAAGTTACTGGCTTCAACCAAGGCGAAGGCTGTGCGTGAACTTAGCATCGGTAGCACCAGATTAAGGCCGATTTTCAGGGAGTCCAGTGGCAGGAATTCGACTTGTTGCAACGTGCTGTAGCCTGAGCCGAAATCGTCAATCGCGATACGGAATCCATTGAGAAGTAAGCGGGAAGCGGCTTCCTGTAGCTGAGCGATCTGCGAGAAGTTTTCTGGCTCGTGAAGCTCGAAGTAAATCAACTGATTGAGGTTGGGGTATTGATGGCCCAGCTCAATCACCTCATCCACAAAGTTCAGTTCGATAAGATTGTTCACGGAAACATTGATGCCGACTGGGTGACCATCGAGGTGAGTTTGGTTGGCAATCACGGCGTTGATTACCGAAAAGGTCAGCTCTGATTCCAGGTTCAAATTTGATAACTGGGAAAGAAAAGATATCGGGGTGAGGGTTCCCCGTATCGGATGTTTCATCCGCTGTAATGCTTCGCAGGCTACCCACTCACCGGTATCAAATCGCACGATAGGTTGAAACCAAGTTTCAAACAAATTCGCTTTCCAGGCTTCCAGCACTTCGTCGTCAGTAAGGGGAAGCAAATCCTGCGGATAATCGGTGTCGTGCTCCATCGCCAGTGTCAGATAATACTTCAGCAGGGGGATAGAAGCAGGTTTTGGTAATACCCCGAGAACGTTTAGGCTCATGTGCTCACACATGCTTTTGACGGTATCCATCACCTTCTGAGAGGCAGCACTGGTGATCACAATGCATCCCATAAAACCGCGTTCGGCGGCATTGCTCAACAACTTGATGCCATCCATGTCTGGCAATTCCAGATCACAGAACACCAAATCCGGCTTACCGTGTAGGATTTTCTCAAGCGCAGCACTGCCGGATTCTGCAAAAAACAGCGAGTCGTCACCTGATATGAGTTGCATTAACTGCCCGGCAATCACATCTCGTTGGAAGGGATGGTCTTCCACTAGCAAGATATTCATGGCGTTCCCCTAAAGCGCACATGTCGGCATCAAAGTGTGATGCGAAAATTGTTGTGATAGAACAGCTTGCTTCCAGTATGGTCGCTATTTTTCCGAGCGTCGACAGAACGTTATGCGGTTAAGGGGAGTGGAGGCGTTTTTTGATCAGGCATAAAAAAACACCTCCCGGAGGAGGTGCTTTTCAATTCAATGAATACTCAGATTACAGAGATTCAGTGAAAGTACGTGCGATAACGTCTTTCTGCTGCTCAGCAGTCAGAGAGTTAAAGCGAACTGCATAACCCGATACACGGATAGTCAGCTGCGGGTACTTCTCTGGGTGCTTAACAGCGTCTTCCAGCGTGTCACGGTTCAGAACGTTAACGTTCAGGTGCTGACCGCCTTCGATGCCAGACTCATGGTGGAAGTAACCATCCATCAGACCAGCAAGATTAGCTTTCTGCGTGTCACCGTCTTTACCCAGTGCGTTAGGCACGATAGAGAAAGTGTAAGAGATACCGTCTTTCGCGTGAGCGAATGGCAGTTTACCTACAGAAGTCAGAGAGGCTACTGCACCTTTCTCGTCACGACCGTGCATTGGGTTTGCACCCGGTGCGAATGGCGCGCCTGCACGACGACCGTCTGGCGTGTTACCTGTCTTCTTACCGTACACAACGTTTGAAGTGATGGTCAGGATAGACTGAGTAGGTACTGCATCGCGGTAAGTTTTCAGCTTACGAATCTTGTTCATAAACTTCTCAACCATTTCACATGCGATGTCATCAACGCGTGAATCGTTGTTACCGAACTTCGGATAGTCGCCTTCGATTTCGAAGTCGATAGCGATGCCATCTTCGTCACGAACTGGTTTCACTTTCGCATACTTGATAGCAGACAGTGAGTCAGCTGCTACAGACAGACCAGCGATACCACAAGCCATAGTACGGTAAACGTCACGGTCCATCAGAGCCATCAGAGACGCTTCGTAGCTGTACTTGTCGTGTGAGTAGTGGATAGCGTTCAGCGCAGTGACGTACTGCTTCGCCAGCCAATCCATGAAGCTGTCCAGACCGTTCCAAACTTTGTCGAAGTCCAGAACTTCGTCAGCCATTGGATCTTGCTTAGGACCAACCTGCATCTTCAGTTTTTCGTCAACACCGCCGTTGATTACGTACAGCAGAGTTTTCGCCAGGTTCGCACGTGCGCCGAAGAACTGCATGTGTTTACCAACAACCTGTGGAGACACACAACAAGCGATTGCGTAGTCATCGTTGTCGAAGTCTGGACGCATCAGGTCATCGTTTTCGTACTGGATAGAAGAAGTATCGATAGATACTTTCGCACAGAAACGCTTGAAGCCGTCAGGCAGTTGCTCAGACCACAGTACAGTGATGTTTGGCTCTGGGCTTGGACCCATAGTGTACAGGGTGTTCAGGAAGCGGAAGTTAGTACGTGTTACCAGCGTACGACCGTCACAGCCCATACCACCCATAGATTCAGTTGCCCAGATTGGGTCACCAGAGAACAGCTCATCGTACTCAGGGGTACGCAGGAAGCGAACCATACGCAGCTTCATCACGAAGTGGTCGATGATTTCTTGCGCTTCAACTTCAGTGATCTTGCCTTCAGCGATGTCACGCTCAAGGTAAACGTCAAGGAACGTAGAAGTACGACCCAGTGACATTGCAGCACCGTTCTGAGACTTAACAGCAGCCAGGTAACCGAAGTACAGCCACTGAACCGCTTCTTGTGCGTTAGTCGCAGGACCAGAGATGTCGTAGCCGTATTTCGCAGCCATTTCTTTCATCTGGTTCAGAGCACGGTATTGCTCTTGGATTTCTTCACGAAGCTGCATGGTCATTTGCAGATCGTCGCCCGCTTCCAGTTTCTCTTGCAGAGAGTGGAATTGCTTCGCTTTGTCTTTCAGCAGGAAGTCTACACCGTACAGTGCTACGCGACGGTAGTCACCGATGATACGACCACGGCCGTATGCGTCAGGCAGACCAGTCAGAACACCAGACTTACGGCATTTCAGGATATCTGGGGTGTAGATATCGAAAACGCTTTGGTTGTGAGTCTTGCGGTACTCTGAATAAATTTTTGAAACCATTGGGTCCAGTTCACGGCCGTAAGCCTTGCAAGAACCCTCGATCATGCGAACACCGCCGTTTGGCATGATTGCGCGTTTCAGAGGTGCTTCAGTTTGCAGACCAACGATCTTTTCCAGATCTTTGTTGATGTAGCCTGCGTCGTGAGCAGTAATGGTAGAGATTACAGAAGTGTCGAAGTCTACAGGCGCGTGAGTTGAGTTCTCAAGCTTGATGCCTTCCATCACTTTTTCCCAAAGCTTGTTAGTTGCTTCAGTACCTTCAGTGACCAGGAAAGACTCGTCGCCCTCGTAAGGGGTGTAGTTCTTCTGAATGAAGTCACGAACGTTAACTTCGTTCTGCCATTCGCCGTCAGCGAAACCTTCCCATGCTTTAGCAAATTGCTCAGACATGTTGTACCTACCTTTTTAGTAGAAGAAAACAAGTACTTAGCGACTTTGATGTCGCTCCACCGTTGAGCCAGTGGTCGTACACGATCATTAAAAAACTGTAAAAGCAAAAACGGTCTTTCAAAACGCGTTTGATTTTACGCTTTCTAGCCAATTTATGAACAGTAATTTGGGCAGCCAGTTAAGGCTGCCCAAGCCATATTTACATCAGAGCAGGGATGCCGAACTGATCTTCGAGCATACCAACCGCGAGCATAGCAACCAGACAGATAATTAATACTGAACCTGGAATCACGATACGGTCTACGAAAGACAGTTTTTTCGCACGCTCTTTGTCACCAATGAGACCATTGTTGTCGAGCAGCATTGCCAGCGCCCAAGCCAGTACTGGGTTAGCAACCATTGATGCGAAGATACAGATACCTGCTGATTGTGAATCCTTAGTTTCACGAACCATCTGAACACCTGCTTCAAGCAGTGGCAGGAATACACCTACCAGCAGCGCGATACGCATTACCGGTGGCCATACTGCTACGTCCATTGGGAAACCAAGGATAGCGATGAACATCACCAAACAGCCCAGCAGAATCGCACCAGCAGGGATTGGACGCTTCGCAATCGCTGCAGGGATCATGTAAGTACCCCAAGAAGAGGTGATGTTACCGCCACCTACCGCAGTACCAACCATCTGGCGGATAGAACACATAGTCATTGTGTCATCCACGTCCATCAGCACTTTTTCGGTTTTCTTCGGATAGTTCAATTCTTGGAAAATACGGTGGCCCAGGAAGTCTGGAGACCACATGGCTACTGCCAGAATCGCAAATGGCAAAGAGGCGATGAAGTGCTGCAGATTTGGCAGACCCAGCATCCAACCTTGCTCAGTGCTACCCCACCAGTAAACAGGGTTCAGGTTAGGCAGACCCATTTCAGTAGTGAAAGTCAGGTCGAAGCCAGCGCCCAGCGCCAGTGCTGCAATCAGACCAGTGAACGCACAGGCAGGGATTGCCAACCAGCGTTTACCGATACGCGCGAGCAGAGCGTAAAGCACCACGTTCACGGCCAGAACTACCAAGCCAACATAACCCATGCTGCCTTTCGCGACGGTTGCAGACTCTAGGCCTTTTGCCCAAGTCTGAATATCAGCGATTTGGCTCATTGCACCGGTGAAACCGAGGAAAATAAGAAGACCGCCGGCGACCCCTTCACTGGTGAGGTTCACCAGTTTCGAGCCACCTTTGAAGTAACTCAGCATCAAGCCGAACATACCCAGCAGCAATGCAAGCGCAAGAGGGTGAGCACCGGCTAGCGCAATGGTACCGATCAGTGGGATCATTGGACCATGGTTACCGGCAAGGTTAGCGCGTGGGTTGATAAAGCCAGAGGCAAGCACACAGAACAGCAGTGCAGGGATAAGCATCTCAACACGTGCTACTTCGATTGCGAACTCTTTGCCCAGATTGATGTGATCCCAAGCTTGGGTCAGGCCATCAGCCCAAGACATCATTACTGCTGAGTACATCGCGATAATGCCGATGGTACCTGCCAATGCGGGAACGAGGTCTTCGAGTTCGAAACGGAAATCACGGCCAGGAAGGTTTAGCTTCCAGCGGCGCGGGTTCATGATTTGAAGTTCGTGGTCCAGGTAATCTGAACGTGTCGCGAACTCTGAGGCAGGTCGGTGCTTAGCTTGATACTCGCTTTGCGCCTTATCGCCGATGTGCTCTGATGGAGCTTGAGTTGACATAAAGTCCTCTTCGTACAAAAGCAAACAGAACTGGTTACGCTCCCCGCAGGTTTTAGCTTTTATTCAGCAATGAATGCGCTGCTGATTGAGGTGAGGCCGGGAGCCAAAATTCGTTACAAACATACTAACAAACCTCTCCTGAGCAAATTTGATCTAAATCATTTTCGTGAAAATAAATTACAGGATTTGAAAGTTATGAGAAACGATAAACGCTATAAATGATAAGGATATTGCCATTTTTGCCGAATTTACTTTGATTTCTGAAATAAAATTACCAAATATGGTGCGGGAGATGTGCCACAGAAATGCACTAAATTGCTGTGAAAATACGTTGACTGTCACTTTTTCCGCACATCGTTCTTGAACAATATAAAGAAGCCTGCGCGGGTTTCCCTCAAGCAGGCTTGTTCGGTACAAAATCGTAAAAAGTTATTACGCAGCGTTGGCTTTTGCTTGTTGGAGTTTCTCGTAGGAGGCCAGAAGTTTCTGATGTGCACCAAATGAGGTTAAATCTGCGCTTTCTAGCTCAAGGCCAAAGAAGCGGATGTCACCGCAGATTGAGCTCCAAACCGCATCGGTGATGCTTTCGCCGTAAACAAACCCAAATGCGCGACGGTACTCTGCAGCGTCTCGCGCTTCATCTTGGGCCAGCTCCAAGCTTGCAATCAGGCAGCGCATAAACATAGTGCGTTCCTGACTGTAGATGGTGGCATTGTATTCCAAACTCCAGGTCGCGAAATCCTGTGCTGTTTCCATGTCACCCATCGCCAGCGCCAGCAAACATTTCAGTTCGCCAATGGTGAGTGACTTCCAAGCGGTACCGGCATCAGGCAGCACGCCCATCAGTTCACACACCATGTAGCTGTCATCAAAGTCCGACATTTCCAGCACATCAAACAGTGACTCGACGGATTCGTCGCTGAAACCTGTAGCAAGCAGCATGGACATTGCTTCACGCAGATCGGTACCGCGGTTGTTATTGCAAAGTTGCACTTCCTCAGGCGGGTAGATCTCAGACCAACCCGGCACAATCACCCGGCAACAGTTCACGCCAAGGTGGCTGTAATCGGCAATATACGCATCCGCATCTTCTGCATGAAGCTTACCGAGCAGCCATGAGACTTCTTCTTCTGAAGTGCCTTCGAAGTTCCACTCAGTGAATTCGTAATCCGGTGTGGACTTGAACATGTCCCAAGAGACTGTGCCTGATGAGTCGATAAAGTGAGTTTCGAGATTGTGGTGGTCTGCCACATCTTCATCATGGAAGGATGGTGCTTCGAAAACGTCCAGATCTTTCAGGCTGCGGCCTTGCAGAAGTTCGGTCACAGTGCGCTCGAAAGCGACCTGAAAACGCGGGTGTGCACCCCAAGAGGTAAAACAGGTGCCATTGTTGGGGTTAAACAGGGTGACACATACCACCGGATACTGACCACCCATGGAGGCGTCATAAACCGCAATCGGGAAGCCTTCTGCCTGCATGGCTTCAATAGAAGCCTGAATAGTTGGGAAACGGGCAATCACCTCAGCTGGTATTTCCGGCATGCTGATGCGCTCAGCAATGATGCGGTTTTTAATGGCACGCTCAAACACTTCTGACAGCGCCTGACTGCGCGCTTCGGTTACTGTGTTACCTGCTGACATACCGTTAGAGACATAGAGGTTGCCGACAATGTTCATTGGCACGTAAACGGTCTGCTGATCTTTCTGGCGGATAAACGGCAGCGCACAGATCCCGCGCTCTTCGTTACCGGATTGAAGATCAACCAGATCGCTCGCCATTAGGGTCTCTTCCTGATCGTAAAATGTACGCATGTTTTCATCGAGCAAGCCCTCTGGCAGCATGTCGTCATCAGTGAGAGGAAACCATTTTTCGTTAGGGTAATGAACGAAAGGTGCTTGTGCGATCTCTTCACCCAGATAGAAATCGGCGTAGAAATAGTTGCAGGAAAGACGCTCGAAATACTCCCCGAGCGCGGAAGCCAAAGCGGCTTTCTTACTGGCACCTTTTCCGTTGGTAAAGTTCATTGGCGCATCCACATCGCGAATGTGAACAGACCACACATTCGGCACAGGATTGAGCCAGGAAACAGGTTCAACGTTAAAACCGGCCGCTGTCAGTTTTGCTTCAAAGTTGTTGATGGACTCTTCGAGCGCAGCGTCTTTACCAGGGATATAGGTTTTCATGGGATTCTCAGTATTTATAAGAAGGCGCGGAGTATATAGAGCCCGCTAGTAAGACGCCACGGAAGATATGTTGCGTCCCTGCAAAAAATAGACGTTTTTATACGCGAAGAGTGTCTAATCTACGTTATATTCGAGATATCAAATCGTTATTGGCTGAGGGATATGAAACTTTTTGGTGTTGGCGTATTGCTGTTGTGTGCAAGTTTACCGGCGTTTGCCAGTGATCCGGATTTTGCCCGTCACCTGAATCGTATCGAAACCCTGCTATCGAATGATGAGGTCGATAAAGCGGCCGATCTGGCGAAAGCGATTGTTGCGGATAACGAAGAACAGAATGCCTTACATCAGCGGTTGCTCGGTTACATTTATCTCAATGAAGGTGACTACAACCGTGCGTATCTTGCCTACACCAAAGCGCTGGAATACCGAAAGTTACCAGAAAGTTTGAGACAGGATGTGCTGGGCGCGTTAGTGTCCCTTTCTATGAAGCGTGGCCGTCCGGAAGTCGCCATTCAATACGGTAAAACCTATCTGGCAGAGTTTCCTACCTTCCAGCCGGTTGAGCACCTTTATACCCGTGCGCTGTTCAGCGAAAAGAGATATGCAGAAGCGTTGAAACAGGCTAACGCCATTATTGCCCGTTACGCCGATGTGCCGGAATTTATATGGCAGATCAAACTGCTGAGTGAAGAACAGCTTCAGCAGCACCGGGCGCTGATTAATACCACCCGCGTGATTCAAGATAAATTTGGTCATGACATTCGCTGGCAACGCAAGAAAGCCTCCGCCTATGCGGCATTGGGTGAAGTGCGTGCTGCGCTGAGAACTTTACGGGAAGAAGCCAAAGCCGGAGCCACGCTGACCGAGGCGGATTACCTTAACATGTCCCAATACGCGAGTATGCTAGGAGATACCGATCAAGCGAAGCGATTGCTCAATCAAGGTATCAGCTCAGAAGCTGTGACCGTGAACCGTGATGTGCTGAAACGTAAACTCCAATATCACATGCAGTCGATGGAGTGGATGGAAGCATGGGAAGTGGTGTCTTTGCTGAATAGAGAGCCTGAACTTTCTCTGGTGAAAGTGCAGGTTAAAATAGCATCCCAACTGCAACGTTGGCAGGAAGCCGCCAATCTGGCGCAGCAGGCCATCGACATGGGGGGCAGCCGGGATGCCTTTTTATGGGAGATCTTGGGCTTTAGCGCAATGAAAACTAACCAGCTTGAGCTGGCGCGCTCAGCTTACGAAAGACTAAAGATGCTAGACCCTGACAGTGATGCAGACGTGTGGCTCAAAACGTTGGAGTTGATGGGCAAGGAATAGCGCGAATGCCCCGAATAAAAGACAACCCAAGCATCAGCTTGGGTTGTCTTTTATTGGTTATTGTTGGATGACTCTTCAACCGGTTCCAATTCGAGCAATTGAATCAACCTTGGCCTTTCTGTGTACCAAATTGGCGGCACATTCGGCGTCCCGTCTTCATGCCTTCTCCAGCCTTTGTAACGTGTGGTGGTGAATTCCACCGTTTCCAACTTGTAATAAAGCGGCACAGTCACCTGATTTTCAGAAACGCGCAGATGAAGCTGGCTGACAATATCGCGCTGTTTCTGCTGATCAGTTTGAAGCAGAAAGTCATCCAACAGGTCATCCACTTTTTCGTCTTTGAAATAGTGCTGGGCAAAACGTGGCGAAGTAGGGGTTTGATAGGCACTGTTAAAGGCAGAATTGAAATACCTGAAAGGCGTTAGGCCGGTAAAGTAGTTGGTGATGCTGAGATCGTAACTGGCATTCGCCATGCGGGCTTCATATTCAGGAAACGGTAAAACTTCTGTTTTTACACGCAGGCCGACAGCCGCGAACATCTCCGCAGCCACATTAGAAGCAGAGATGAAGTCGCTCCAACCATTCGGTGCGATGATCCGCAGAGTCAGTGGCTCTCCAGACGGTAATTCCCGGAATCTGTCGCCGTCGATATCGACCAATCCCAACTCGTCAAGCAGGCGTGAAGCGGCTTTGGGATGAAAGCGAATGTAGTAAAGATGCTGCTCTGCGGCCGAATTCGGTATCCAGTCCTCAAATGTCGATGCCATACCACTGGCAAATACCGCTTTTTCACCCTGCCCAAAAACCGCAACACTGATCAAAAGATCCCGTGCAAGGCTCATCGACATCGCACGGCGAAAACGCACGTCTTGAATAACTTTGCGTAATTCTTCGTTGGGATGTTTGAAGTTAAACATCAAGCTGACGATGGTTGAGGGCTTATGGTGGTAATGGTAATCACGCGAATAGGAGGCGTAGTTACGCTCAATATCTGGAATAAACGCACTCGCCCAGTCAAATTCACCGTTGCTCAGACGGCTGATGAGCTCATCATTACTTTTGACTTGTGGGTAGCGAATGCAATCGACCTTGAGTTTGTCTTGTTGCCAGTAGTTGGGGTTACGGCACTGAACGATGTTATTGCTGCTAAAGGCTTTTATATCGGTAAAAGGGCCAGTGCCGACAGGATGGGCATTAAGGAAAAAACGCTTGTCAGAAATGTCCTGCCATTGATGCATGGGAACAATAATGGCTTCCTGTAAACGATGCGCTATCTGTGCGTTTGGATGGCTTAACGAGACGTATACCTCATTTTCGCCACGTTTTTCGATACGCTCCATCCAGTACCCGAGTGAATTGTAATCCAGTTCGGGTTCGTCTTTTAGCAGTGAAAGACTATAGACCACATCGTCTGCCGAAAAGGGGGTACCGTCAGACCATTTAATGTCATCTCGCAGCGAGAGCAGAATGCCTTTCAGGTCGGGGGATAGGGTGTAACTTTTGGCTAGACGGAAATGTGCGACGCCCTCCTCAAAAACCATCAGGGGTTCGAAGATGAAGTCTCTCGTCGTCGCCAGTGTATCGGCGCGGAAAGGGTTGTAGTTTCTGACAAAGCCGTTCGACAGCTCGGGAATAATTGTAAGTGTATTGGTCGTGGCTGAGCTGGCGAAAGAGACGAGCGCGAAACACAGGGTCAGCAAGCGTGGCAACATAGCTCTCTCGATATTGATCTACAAGCAAATTTTCATCGAAATACACCCTACACTAACCACTCAAAACCATCAATCAATTCAAACTCTTGATAAAGCACTCATTCTGTTTAATTATGCATTGAAAATGACTTATTTTTTATTCACTTAAAGGTTAACAAATTGTTGCTGTTGAAACTGATGGATGTTATTTTCAGATAAACGAGCCTCAGTAGTGAAATGTGTTGTGGCACGGCAGAAAATGACAATTTACGCCATAGTTACACTGAACTCGTACCACCAAGCCACATAAAAAAGAGTGCCTAAGCAGTCTTCATACCAAGACCAGGTGCTCGTATTAGCTCGGCGTGCAAACAGAAAGACAGGAGTCAAGCGCATGACGGAAGCAGTAGCGCTACAAGTCAAAGACCTTCACAAGACCTTTGGTCAACACGAAGTATTAAAAGGGATTTCACTGGACGCACACCGTGGCGATGTCATCTCTATCATCGGATCATCCGGTTCAGGTAAAAGTACCTTCCTTCGCTGCATCAACTTGCTGGAAACCCCAACCGCAGGTGAAATCTGGGTAAACGGCGAACTTATCGAAATGAAAAACGGTCGCCATGGCGAAGCCGTACCCGTTAGCGAAAAACAAGTTCAACGCATTCGTTCCCGTCTGGCGATGGTATTCCAGGGCTTCAACCTGTGGTCTCACATGACAGTACTGGAAAACGTGATTGAAGCACCTATCCATGTTCTGGGCGTACCAAAAGCAGAAGCGTTGGAACGCGCAGAAGCGTTCCTGCAGCGTGTAGGCTTGTGGGAACGTCGTGATTACTACCCAGGACACCTTTCCGGTGGTCAGCAGCAGCGCGCTGCGATTGCCCGAGCGCTTGCGGTCGAGCCTGAAGTGCTGTTGTTCGATGAACCTACCTCAGCCCTTGACCCAGAATTGGTGGGTGAAGTGCTCAACGTCATGAAAATCCTGGCCGAAGAAGGTCGTACCATGCTGGTCGTGACCCACGAAATGGCCTTCGCACGTGACGTTTCCAACCATGTGATGTTCTTACATCAAGGATTAGTGGAAGAGCAGGGCGACCCAGCTAAGCTATTTACTAATCCTGAATCGGAGCGATTACAGCAATTTATCTCTTCGATTTACTGATAGTTCTGAAATAAGAAAGCCCCGACGCGGTAAACGCATACGGCAGATGGCAAAGGAGTATCGCCATCTGAACAATATATCCATAAGGAGACAGAAAGATGAAAAAATGGTTAGTTGCTGCTGCAGTGACAGCTGCACTGGGCGCGACAGCTGTTCAGGCAAAAGATTGGACAGACGTTCGCATCGCTGTAGATGTACCTTATGAACCATTCGAATACAAAGCACCAGACGGCACCCTGACTGGTTTCGAAGTGGATCTGGGTAACGCTGTATGTGAAAACGCGAAACTGAACTGTAGCTGGGTTATCCAAGCATGGGATGGCATCATTCCAGGTCTGCAAGCGCGTAAATACGACGTGATCTTCTCATCAATGTCGATCACTGAAGAGCGTGCCAAACAGGTACTGTTCTCAGAACCATACTACAACACGCCAAGTGGCTATTTTGCTGCCAAAGATTCAGGTATTAACCCTGCTGATATCGAAACGCTTAAAGGCAAGCGCATCGGTGTTCAGCGCGGCACTATCCAGGATAGCCACGCCACAGACACCTTCGGCAAAATTGCTGATGTGAAGCGCTACACCACGGGTGATGATCTGGTACTGGATCTACAAGGTGGTCGTCTGGATATCGTTCTGATTGACTTCCCAGTGGGTGAAGCATCAATTCTGGGCGGTAAAGATGGCGGCAACTTTGAAGCAGTCGGTGACACCCTGCAACTGGGTGGTGGTGTAGGTGCTGCGTTCCGTAAGCGTGACAAAGACCTGGCAGCGATCTTCAACAAGTCTCTGTCTCAGGTGAAAGCGAACGGTACGTATGACGAGATTCGTAAGAAGTATTTCGCGTACGACATCAAAATGTAATCCTGCTTCTTAGTTGAAGCGATAGCTGCGTTGCTTGCGCGCGCTCACCCCAATCACATAGGAAATCTATGCTCATGGGGTTCACGTGCTCGGCGCCTTGCTCTAAGCTCCAACTACGTTGCAGATTGGATTGCTGGGCATAGATGGTACTGCCTTGATACAGCACCATCTATTTACAGCAATCCGTAGTTTGAAAGACAACATTAATGTCGTTCCAACTACTTTACAGGAACTCTGCTAGGCCTATATGGCAATACATGACAGATTCATCAGCCTTCTGATTTAGTGGGCTGATAAGCTCTAGGGGGAGCGGGATTCGCTCCCTTTTGACTGATAAGCGAAAACTGAATACAAGATCCATAAAGCGGTAGTTTCGCTATCGGTTTATTCGTGCAGGAGGAAAGGATGTTAGATCTGCATGGTTATGGCCCTTCCATTTTCATGGGCGCAATATTGACCGTCGAATTGGCGGTGCTTTCTGCTGTGATTGCAGTGTTACTGGGATTGGTAACTGCAATGGCCCGTCTTTCAAAGAACCGTTTTGCCCGAGGGACAGCAACGGTTTATTCCACTGTGGTCCGGGGTGTGCCCGATCTGGTGTTGATGCTGCTGATCTTCTTCGGCGCACAAATCATGATGAACAACTTCTCTGACTGGCTCTACGAAAAGTATGACATCGATATGTTCATCAACATCGATGAGTTTACAGCCGGTGTTTCTACGATTGGCTTTATCTTCGGTGCCTACATGGCTGAAACCTTCCGCGGTGCATTTCTGGCGGTCGACCGTGGCCAGTTGGAAGCAGGCACAGCGTATGGCATGAGCCCTTGGATGATCTTCCGTCGCATTATGTTCCCGCAAATGATGCGTCATGCGTTGCCTGGTATTGGTAACAACTGGCTGGTGTTGGTGAAGACGACGGCGCTGGTGTCAGTCATTGGTCTGGCGGATATGACGCGCCTTGCCAAAGAAGCGGCAGGTGCGGTGAACGAACCGTTCAAATTCTTTATTCCGGTAGCATTGGTCTACCTGCTGATCACCTCCATCTCTGAGCTTGGACTCAAGCGCTTGGAGCGTAAGTTCAGTGCCGGTGTAGTAAGAGGCTAAGGAGACACGGAATGTTAGAATCAATTTATGCTTACCTCGACCAAAACGAGATTTTCACCTCTACCACCATTCTCCACTACTGGAGTGGTTTGACGGTCACTGTGCAACTAGTGTTCCTGTCGCTGGTGCTGGGTCTTATCCTGTCCGTACCATTGGCGGTTGCGAGAACCTCAAAGAACCCTTGGATTAACCGTCCAGTTTGGATTTACGTTTACATCTTCCGTGGCACGCCGCTGCTTATCCAGCTTTACCTGATTTATTACGGTGTGGCGACCATTGAAGGCATTCAACAAAGTATGTTCTGGGCAGTTGTCGAAGATGCTTTCTATCCATGTCTGTTTGCTTTTGTGTTGAACACGGCCGCATACACAACGGAAATCCTCCGTGGTGCGATGGTGGCAACACCTGCAGGTGAAATCGAAGCAGGCAAGGCTTACGGCATGTCGCGCTTTACGATTCTGCGCCGCATCATCTTGCCATCTTCATTCCGCCGCGCACTGCCAGCGTACAGCAACGAAGTTATCTTCATGCTGCATGCAAGCTCGATTGCGTCGGTCGTGACCATCATCGACCTTACAGGCGCAGCCAGGGACATCTACGCACGTTTCTACGCGCCATTTGATGCCTTCCTTTTTGTGGCGGCTATCTATCTCTGTCTGACCTTCGCCATTGTTTATGGTTTTAAACGCCTTGAGCATCGCTGGCACAGACATTTGAGACCGTTGGAGTCTTAAGAGCAGGTCCTAGGGAAGAGAAAGGTCCTAGGTCCTGGGAAAAGAAAGGTCCTAGGAAGAGCAGGATACAAAAAACCGCCAGTGAATGGCGGTTTTTCTTTTTGGGCTTTTGCTCTTCCCTATGACCTAGGACCTTCTCTTCCTAGGTCCTGATCTACTTAAATTCCGCCCAGATCGGCGCGTGGTCGGAAGGTTTTTCAATACCTCGGAGTTCGTAATCAATACCCGTATCAATGCAGTCTGCTGCCAGTGAAGGGGTTGCCAGAATCACGTCGATGCGCAGACCGCGGTTGTCGTCAAAGCCACGTGAGCGGTAATCGAACCACGAGAACTTGTCGTCGGCATCAGGGAACTGCTGGCGGAAGGTGTCCACAAAGCCCCAGTTCATCAAGGTCGCCAGCATTTCACGCTCTTCCGGCTGGAACGAACACTTACCGGTTTTCAGCCAGCGCTTACGGTTCACTTCACCAATGCCGATATCCAAATCAATCGGGCTGATGTTGATATCACCCATCACAATCAGTTTCTCGTCATTGCTGTGCGAGGTGTTGAGGTAAGTCATCAAGTCTTGGTAAAACTTGCGCTTGGCAGGGTACTTGGTTTCGTGGGCGATGTTTTCACCTTGCGGGAAGTAGCCATTCAGCACCGTCACTTCACTGCCATCGTCTTTTTTGAAGGTTGCCATGATCATACGGCGCTGCGCATCTTCCTCGTCTGTTGGGAAGCCTTTTTGCACTTTTACTGGCTCTTGTTTGCATAGCATCGCGACACCGTAATGCGCCTTTTGACCATGGAAATAGACTTTGTAGCCCATCGCTTCGACGTCTTCGACAGGAAAAGCTTCATCATGAACCTTGATTTCCTGCAGGCCGATAACGTCCGGTTGATGCTTTTCAATCAGTGCCTGAAGTTGGTGAAGGCGGGCGCGCAATCCATTGATATTAAAAGAAATGACTTTCATGCTGATTTACTTCTCTTTGTCTGAAGTCCATTGAGGTCTGCCCAGTTTATCTGAAATTACTACAGCTCGCAGAACATTAGTGTCTTACTATCGATGCAAGTTCGTCCCATTCGTAAAGCAGCTTCTTTTTATTGCAACTATGCTTGTAAAGAAAAGAATCTTCGGACACTCAAGGTGTTATCGTTTTTTGAGCGAAGGGAGCGCGAACTTATGAATGTGGTTTCATTAATGAAACTTTCAGTGGCTTCACTGACAATAACCTTGGTTGCGGGGTGCAGCGAGTACGGCGATTTCACACAAGAACAAATCTGTCGGGCGAGTTTGGCCGCTATCAAAGGAAAAAGTCCTTCTATCATGATGGTTGATAAAAAGGTCATAGAACCGGAAACGGAAAAGGATGTTTTTCATATATCCTATAAGCGGCCAGATGACGGAAAGAAATGGCATTATCGCTGCAAAATCGACAAGCAACGCGCAGTTTGGGCGCAAGGAAAAGACGGTCGATGGCGTGATCAGGCTCAGGATCCCACGATTCGGTTCAAGATCGAAGGGGAAGATATCCTGATCCACGAAACCTTCCCTGACGGAAGTACCGCTCTGGATATTAGCTTCAGCATCTACATGCTGGGTGGTAAATCCTAACCTCTCCCCCTGATCCCGGCAGCGTCATCGTCGGGGTCATCTTAGTCTTGTTTCAAATATTCGAACGACTCTGACGAAACCCTCCTACCGACATCTCCTTATCCTTTTCATATACTCTTCTCAACAAAACAAGGAGATTGGATATGGGCAAATTAGTGGAAGGTGTTTGGCATGACGTCTGGTATGACACCAAATCATCTGGCGGGAAATTCGTTCGTGAAGACGCAGGATTCCGTTCCTGGGTAACGGCAACCGGTGAAGCGGGGCCAACGGGTGAGAGCGGTTTTAAGGCTGAATCTGGCCGCTATCATTTGTACGTATCGCTCGCGTGTCCATGGGCACACCGCACCCTGATTTTCCGTAAACTGAAAGGCCTTGAAGAACACATTACCGTGTCTGTGGTGAGTCCTGACATGATGGAGAAAGGCTGGCAGTTTGATGAGCCTGAGTCACTTTATGGCTTTAACTACGTGCATCAGCTATACACCAAGGCGAAGTCTGATTACACCGGGCGCGTCACAGTGCCTGTGCTGTGGGATAAGAAAACCGAAACCATTGTCAGCAATGAATCGTCTGAAATCATCCGCATGCTCAACACCGCCTTCAACGGGGTGACAGGTAACACGGAAGATTTCTATCCAGAAGCACTGCGCAGCGTGATTGATGAGTGGAACGATTATGTTTACCCAAACATCAACAACGGCGTGTACCGCTGTGGTTTTGCCACCACGCAAGAAGCTTATGAAGAAGCTTTCGACAATCTTTTTGCTGCATTGGACAAATTGAACGCACATTTGGCGACCAGTCGTTATTTGGCAGGGGATCAAATTACTGAGGCAGACTGGCGCGCCTTTACCACGCTGGTACGTTTTGACCCGGTATACGTGGGGCATTTCAAATGTAACCGCCAGCAGATTGCCCAATATGAGCATATCTTCGGTTATCTGAAAGAGTTATATCAGGTTGCGGGTGTGGCCGAGACGGTCGATATGCCATACATCAAGCGTCACTATTACTACAGCCACGCCAACATCAACCCAACCCGTGTTGTGCCCAAAGGGCCAGTGCAGGATTTGACCACGCCACATGGTCGTGAAAGCGTGTAGTTTGCAGGAAAGCAAAAAGCCAGCTCAATGAGCTGGCTTTTTTAATGATGGTGGTGGGAGAAGGAT
>NZ_LASY01000101.1:0-28526 GCF_000973155.1 Grimontia sp. AD028
TCAGGTCGTTTGGGTATAGTACGATGCCAAAACCCTAGTGGCTCATTTAACGAAGAATCTTCGCCAGCGCATCAGCCAATGCCGCATGACCTGTTTCATCAAGATGGAGGCCATCAATAGGTGATGCTTCACAGACGGTGGCTGCTTCGAAGAAATCGCAGCCTTCTTCCTCAGCCACTGCACGGAAAAAGCTCGCAAGCTCAAGAGACTTCTGCCGACCATCACGAAAACCTGAAGCCCAGTTGTTGGCGTCGTGCATTGGCGCAGGCGAAACAATCAAAATACGTGGAGTCGGGTGACCTGCGTTGTCGCACTCTTTGACTTGACCAATCAGCTTGCGAATACCTTCTGCAATCCAGGCTGGTTCTGAAGGGAACTGGGACTTCAAGTCATTGGTGCCGAGTGTGATCACCACGCCATCCAGTGGACGGTGAGAGAGCAGCAGCATGGGCAGAGCGGCGCTTCCATCGCGGTATGGCTTCATTGGGTCATTCCACACTGTGGTGCGTCCATTGAGCCCTTCCTCAACAATCACAAAACGGTCTTCGGAGCCGTCGTCTTTGTCAATATTGAGCGCTCCTTGAAGGCGTGATGTCCAGCGAATGTCTTCGCCCCAACGCGAGCCATTTGAAGGGTTATAACCCCAAGTATTTGAATCACCAAAACATAAAATCCGTGGCATTGAGATATCCCTTTATATTGATTGCTTCCATTTTACGATGATTGATGGGATTCGTCGTCAATTGACTGCGATGGTTTGACGCTTTTCATTTTTACCGTGTCGCGTGTTGAATGGCTTGGATGTCTAAAACGCCTCAGTTTAGGCAACAGGATGAGGCTAGCTAATCATCCGTTTTAGAAAGCGCTTTTAAACAAAGGGCGAAGCATCCCATCAACGGCCGATGCGGGATCTGCCATAAGGGACGTTAGAGTTTTGGACATATAGGGTTCCGAATACAAGGAGGTCAGATGCGATGAATGAAAAAACACCCATGCAGAAGAGAGCCGCAGCAGCCAGGCATACAACCTCTGTTGATCAATCTAACCGACGAGTGCCGATTAATCTCAGGCAGTCGGGTCCCACACCGGTCGAACTTCTGATCTCTACACGGGTGAGGAAATCTCCTTATTGGCATCTCTCTTACGAATCTGACTGCTGGCAGGCCACGATTTATAACCGCATGTATCACCCCCGTGCTCATATTCCCAAAGAGCAAGGCGGCGTGATGGCGGAGTATGATGCGTTGGTGAATCACGTGGCAATGTGGAATGTTGCGGTTGAGCGCCAGATTCAGGTGAAAGGGCCGGACGCCGAAAAGTTCGTCGACTTCGTTATTACTCGCCCGGCCAATATCATCAAGCCCATGCACGGAAAGTACGTGATCTTGTGTAATGAAGAAGGCGGGATCATGAATGACCCAGTGCTTTTGCGCATTGCGGAAGATGAATTCTGGTTTTCGATTTCAGACAGTGACATCGAATTTTGGCTTCGTGGCGTGAACATTGGTAAAGGCTTTGATGTCACCATTGCAGAAATTGATGTTTGTCCGGTGCAAATCCAAGGGCCAAAATCCGAAGCGCTGATGACGGATCTGTTTGGCTCAGCTGTCAGTGATATTCCCTTTTATGGTTTGATGGAAGGCACGCTTAACGGGGCTGACGTGATTATCTCCCAGACCGGATTCAGCGGCGAAAAGGGCTACGAAATCTACTGCTTGGACGCAACGTTGAATGCGGAAAAAGTCTGGTATGGCGTACTGGACGCAGGTGAAAAGCACAACCTGAAAGTGACTGCCGTCGCTCATCACCGACGCATTGCCGCAGGCATTCTTTCCTGGGGACAGGACGTTGATCAGGAAGTTTCTCCTTTCCAATGTAACCTCGCCTATCAAGTGCCGAAAGACAAAGAGGGCGACTACATAGGCAAGGCGGCACTCGAGAAAGCCAGAACGCAAATCGAAGCCGGAGAATCTCCGTATCCCCTTGGTATGGTTGGGATTGTCTTTGGTGGTGAACCAGTGATCGATTACGCCAACGATTTTTGGCTGATTTATGACGAAGAGGGTGATGATGCAGTCGGCTACGTGACATCGCCTTGGTACAGCCCAGAACTGGAAACCAACATCGCGCTTTGCCATGTACCTTGGGATGGAAGGGATGTTGGCACCAAATACAGGGTAGCGTTGCCAACGGAATTTGGCGGAGAGGTTGTCGAAGCCGAGGTCGTCAGTATACCCTTCCGGCCTTCGGTGAACCCTAACTCCCGGGAAGTGGAGAAATCGCGCACCAGCGCGCCTGTTTCCTGACCTATTTGTTGGCGGTGCAATGCACCGCCACTTTCTGGCGAAATGCTCATGACCATGAATTTTGAACAAGGCAAAGTTGATTGTATGCCTCAGCTTCCCGATCCCGCTTTTGCTGCGGCAGAGCTTGTTTATCATGCCTCTCTAGAAGCGACACCGCGTCAAGTGAGTGCGTTGGAAAATCGACCGGAATGGCTACCGGAAGGTATCCGTGTGTACGTGCCTTTTCTTCCCTCCTCAAACTTTGAAGATGCTTTCGAGACCTGTAAAACCCTGTTGATTTGGGGTGTGGTTCCGGTTCCTCATCTTCCTGCACGCGCTGTCCCGAGCGAAGAGAAACTTCGTGAATGGTTGTTGGCGCTCAAAGTACTTGGCGTAAAGCAGCTGCTGCTTATATCTGGCGACATTGAAACTGTTCAGGGACCTTATGCGGATACCATGCAACTTCTGCAATCTGGTCTGTTGCAGGAATATGGCATTGAAAGCTTTGGTGTTGCGGGGTATCCCGAAGGACACCCCCACGCTGAGCAAGCCACATTGAAACGCGCACTTGAGTTCAAGCGTAACTATGCCAAAACACATGGGCTGAGTCTTTGGGTGGTGACGCAATTCTCGTTTGATCAGACGGTTTTGGAGCAGTGGCTCGATGAACACCAAACCATACTTGCTGGCATTCCGGTGTATCTCGGACTTGCCGGGCCTACGCGTTTGAAAAACCTGCTTTCGTACGCGGCTCAGTGCGGGGTAGCAACATCCGCAAAGGCGCTGACCAAGAACATAAATGCCGTCAGGCTGCTGAGACCTTGGACGCCAGATTCATTGCTGGAAGGGCTGGCAATTTATCAATCGAATAGGTCGGAATCTGTGTTGAAGGGGATCCATTTGTTTCCGTTTGGTGGGCTGAAACAATCCGCTGAATGGCTCGCTAACAAAGCCAGATAATCCAATTCACTGGTAGTAACCCGGCATTTAATCTTGATGCCGAGACTCTGATATAGTGAAATTTGTGGCACTCTAATGAATAATCAAAATAATACCGTATTAGTGACTGAAAATATGACAGCTTTACCTCCACCCGGCGCGCCGGATATTGAAATCGCCCGTGCTGTAAAACCTTGGCCGATCTTTGAAGTGGCCCAGCGTAAACTCGGCGTGGCCGCACATGCTTTGATCCCGTTTGGGCATTACAAAGCCAAACTGGATTTGTCACAGATTGATACCACTTCGAAAGTGGGCAAACTCGTGCTGGTCACTGCGATTACGCCGACCCCTGCTGGGGAAGGAAAAACCACCACCAGCATTGGTCTGGCAGATGCCCTGAATGCTATCGGCGTTAGCGCCAGCGTTTGTTTGCGTGAACCGTCATTGGGCCCTTGTTTTGGTGTGAAGGGGGGGGCAGCTGGCGGTGGCCGCGCGCAAGCCATTCCGATGGAAGATTTAAATCTCCACTTCAACGGTGATTTTCATGCGATCACCTCTGCCCATAACCTGCTGGCAGCCTTGATTGATAACCACATCCACTGGGGTAACGAGCTTAATCTGGATGCGCGCAAAGTATCATGGCGTCGTGTGATGGACATGAATGATCGCGCGCTTCGCCATACCTTGGTGGGATTGGGCGGTCCTGCTCATGGTCAGCCGCGCGAATCTGGTTTCGACATTACCGTGGCGTCTGAAATCATGGCAATCCTTTGTCTGGCAGAAGACAGAAAAGATCTTCAGCGTCGTCTGGGTAATATCATCATTGGACGCGACCGCGACAACAAGCCAGTGACCGCACGTGATTTAGGCGCAGAAGGCGCAATGACGGTACTTCTGAAAGACGCGATTCAGCCAAACTTGATCCAGACTTTGGAGCACAATCCAGCGCTGATCCATGGCGGTCCGTTCGCCAATATCGCTCATGGCTGTAATTCTGTGATGGCGACCCGCACAGCCATGGGTCTAACCGATGTGGTGGTGACGGAAGCGGGCTTTGGTGCGGACTTGGGCGCAGAGAAGTTCATCGACATCAAATGCCGTATTTCTGGTTTGAGACCGGATGCGGCCGTATTGGTATGCACTGTGCGTGCGCTGAAAATGCAGGGTGGCGTCGCGAAAGACAAATTGGATGCAGTAGACGTTGACGCGGTGAAGCTTGGTTCAGCCAACCTTAAACGCCACATCGAAAACATGCAGAAGTTTGGCCTGACGCCCGTAGTAGCAATCAACCGTTTCCCGACCGATGATGCCAGGGAGCTTTCTATCATCAAAGAGGTTTGCCTGAGCCTGGGCGCGCGCGTCGAAGAAGCGCAGCATTGGGCAGAAGGTGGAGTCGGTGCCAAAGCGGTTGCAGAAGCAGTGAAAACCATCTTGGACGGAGAAGCACCAGATGTGCAATTCCTCTATGAAGATGACCTTCCAATTGATGACAAAATCCGCAAAGTCGCCACCTCGCTTTATGGCGCGGAAGACGTGCAGTTCAACATCGCGGCGCAAAAGCAGCTCGATGAAATCCACCAGTTGGGTTACGGACATCTCCCTGTTTGTATCGCGAAAACACCTTACAGTTTTACCTCAGAGCCATCGGAGCTTGGGGCACCATCAGGGCACATTCTGCCTGTGCGTGAACTTCGCTTGATGGCGGGTGCAGGCTTTGTTGTCGCAATTTGTGGTGATGTCATGACCATGCCAGGACTGCCGCGTAAGCCAGCCGCACTCAGCATCTCACTGGATGATGATGGCGAGATTGTCGGCTTGTTCTAAGTCATTTCCGGTTACGGTGTCAAAAAGCGCTACCTTGGGTAGCGCTTTTTGTTACTTATTCCCTGAATGTTTGCCTACCGCCCTGGAGCACGTAAAGTACTTGTCATTCAATTCCAAGCGATTTGGCAGCAGGAGCAAGTGATGTGTAAGAAGGACAAACCGTATCAATATCAGGAGCGTCAGGTAGAGTTGGATACCGACCGCGCGTTTCGTCTTGGCGAAGGTAAAATCAGCGGATATCTGTCCGTGATATTGGGTGGTTTGTCGCTGCTTGCTGTACTGGCTTATCTCTTTCCTTCCTATCTCACCACGACTGAACTTCGTAAAACCTACGATGCGGAAAGCCTGCAACATGTTTTGAAATACGGCATGTACTTTTCTCTGTTCTTTGGTGCCATGACGCACCTGCTGAAAAGGTACCGTCGTTTGGGTTGTATCGGCATATTGCTGACGCTGGTAGCTTTTGCTTTGGGTGGGTACACCGTGCCTGTTGGCCCAGTTGAGCCGAAAGAACTCTCCTTGGGAGTGGATTGGTTAATCCTGGCGTTTTTGGGCTCTGCGGCGATTTTTATGACGCTGGAAAAGCTACTGCCGAAGTACAAGAACCAAGTGATCTTGCGTAAAGAGTGGGAAACGGACTTCTTCTATTTCTGCTTCAACCATCTGGCGATTTCCGCCATCCTGATTTACGCCAACTACCATACGTCCCACTTTGACTGGGCAGTGAGTGCTTCATTGCAAGAGTCAGTGCAATCCCTGCCTGTCATTGTTCAATTCGTACTGATTCTGATTGCCGCAGACTTTGTTCTTTACTGGGAACACCGCCTGTTCCACGAAGTAAAAGTGCTGTGGCCGGTTCATGCGGTTCACCACTCGGTGGAAGAACTGGATTGGCTGGCAGGCTCTCGAGGTCACTTCATTCAAGTGTTTTCAGAGCGTGCAATGGTGATGGTGCCGCTGTATTTGCTGGGGCCTTCAGAGGCAGCATTGAATGCTTACGTGGCTTTCGCAGCGCTGCAAGCGGTATTGATTCACTGTAACACCCGCATGCACTTTGGTTTTCTGAAATATATCTTTGTGACACCGCAATTCCATCACTGGCATCACAGCTCAGAAAAGCCTGCGATTGATACCAATTACAGTGCACATTTGGTGTTGTTTGACTGGTTGTTCGGCACCATGCACATGCCTAAACAGCACTGGCCAGCAAAATATGGCACCACCAAACCCATGCCTAAGGGCGTCATCGGACAAACTCTGTATCCGCTTACTGCACTGATTAAAAAGCAAAAATAATTTCATGATTTTCCTCTATGCGCCGTTCGCGGCGCATTCCAAATACATCCTGTCGCATTCGCATCGCTGGATCAGCTGAGTGTTGTTTAAGTTGGCTAAATATAGAAAAGGAAAAACCAACAAAGGACGCACCCATGTCAGATGCTCTAGCGCTGCATCGAGATTCCATCATCATTGATGGCCTGATTATCGCCAAATGGAACCGGGAACTGTTTGAAGACATGGCAAAAGGCGGGCTGACGGCCGCCAATTGCACGGTTTCGGTATGGGAAGGTTTTCAAGGTACCGTGGATAACATTGTCGAATTCAACCAATTGCTGCGTGAAAACAGCGACCTCATTCGTCCGGTGTACACCACAGAAGATATTCTTGCTGCCAAGCGTGAAGGTAAAACCGGCATCATGCTGGGCTTTCAGAATGTTCATGCGTTTGAGGACAAACTTGGCTACATCGAGATTTTCAAAAAGCTGGGTGTAGGCATCGCGCAAATGGCTTACAACACCCAAAACTTGGTCGGTACAGGTTGCTACGAGCGCGATGGTGGCTTATCCGGTTATGGCCGTGAAGTCGTCGCGGAAATGAACCGTGTCGGCATCATGTGTGACCTTTCCCATGTTGGGCCAAAAACCTCGGAAGAAGTCATTCTGGAATCGAAAAAGCCGGTTTGTTATTCCCACTGTTTGCCGCTTGGCTTGAAAGATCATCCCCGTAATAAATCCGATGAAGAGCTGAAGTTCATTGCTGACCACGGCGGCTTTATCGGCGTCACCATGTTCGCCCCTTTCCTGAAAAACGGCATCAATTCCACCATCGAAGATTACGTCGAAGCCATCGATTACATCGTTGATCTGGTCGGTGAAGATTGTGTTGGTATCGGCACTGACTTTACTCAAGGTCACGATCAGGAATTCTTTGAATGGATTACCCATGACAAAGGCTACGCAAGAAGGCTGACCAAATTTGGCGAAATCATCAACCCGAAAGGCATCCGTACCGTGGGGGAATTCCCGAATCTGACGGCGGCGTTACTCGACAGCGGTTGGTCGCCAGAGAAAGTGCAAAAAATCATGGGTGGCAACTGGGTCAAAGTTCTTAAAGACGTTTGGGGCGAATAAGCCAGAAAGAGAGGAAGCATTAATGGGTCATCATCCACCGGAAATCCCTATTCAGGTCGACGACGAAACTGGCGTTTGGAGCACCGATGGCTTGCCTATGCTCTATGTCCCCCGACACTTTTTCATCAACAACCATGCTGAGGTGGAAGACGCGATTGGCGCAGATCAATACGCGGATTTGCTCTACAAAGCAGGCTACAAATCTGCTTACTTCTGGTGCGAACAGGAAGGTGAGACTCACGGCATCTCAGGTGCAGAAGTGTTCGACCATTACATGAAGCGTCTTTCCCAGCGCGGTTGGGGGCAATTTTTTATCGAGCATCTGGATGTTTCGCAGGGAACGGCAAGAGTGCGGCTCGAAAACTCTGCATTCGTGTATTACTACGGCAAGGTGAACCGCAAGGTGGATTACATGTTCACAGGCTGGTTTGCTGGCGCCATGGATCAGGTGACGGAGAGCGTCGGCTTTCCGTTCAAAACCCATGCAGTGCAATTGCAAAGCGGCTCTGAAGAAGGCTGCGATTTTGGACTGTTTGAAGTGAAGCCGATTGGTTAAGAGCAGGTAATAGAAGGTTCTGGATCCTAGGAAAAGCAGGTCCTGGGACCTCAAAACAAAATAAGGAAGTGCAATGTCTCAGTTCGACGCTATTTTTCAGCCGCTTGCGATCAACAAGCTGACGATCAGAAACCGGGTGATCAGTACGGCACATGCCGAGGTGTATGCGACGGAAAATGGCATGCCGACTGAGCGCTACATCAAGTATTACGAGGAAAAAGCCAAGGGCGGTATTGGCCTCTGTGTCTGTGGCGGCTCAAGCCCGGTGTCTATCGACAGTCCACAGCATTGGTGGAGTTCGGTGAACGTGAGTACTGATGACGTCATTCCACACTTCCAGAACCTAGCTGATGCCATGCATAAACATGGCGCGGCTATCATGATCCAACTGACCCACATGGGACGCCGTTCTCGTTGGGATGGTGGCAACTGGCCAACCCTAATGAGCCCAAGCGGTATCCGCGAACCGGTTCACCGTGCGACTTGTAAAACCATTGAGCCAGAGGAAATCTGGCGCATTATCGATGATTTCGCGCAAGCCGTCCGTCGTGCAAAAGAAGGCGGCTTGGACGGCGTTGAACTCTCATTTGCCCACCAACACTTGGTCGATCAGTTCTGGAGTCCGCGTGTTAACCGTCGTACCGATGAATGGGGCGGCAGCTTCGAAAACCGCATGCGTTTTGGCGTAGAAATTCTGAAAGCGGTGCGTGCGGAAGTGGGGCCGGATTTCGCAGTTGGCATCCGCATGACGGGCGATGAATTCCATCCTGACGGCCTTGACCACGAGAACATGAAAGAAATTGCGGCCTATTACGATGGTCTCGGCATGATCGATTTCTTCAGCGTTGTGGGTTCGGGCTGTGATACTCACAACACGCTGGCGAACGTCATCCCGAATATGACTTACCCGCCAGAGCCGTTTATTCACCTCGCCGCAGGGATTCGCAGCGTGGTGAATGTGCCTGTGATGCACGCACAGAACATCAAAGATCCGGTACAGGCTGCGCGTGCGCTGGAAAGCGGATTGATTGACTTTGTCGGTATGACACGCGCCCACATCGCAGACCCTCATCTCATCACTAAAGTGAAGCTGGGCCAGACAGATCAAATCCGTCAGTGTGTTGGTGCCAACTACTGCATTGACCGCCAATATCAGGGTATTGATGTTCTCTGTATCCAAAACGCAGCGACATCTCGCGAAGCCAAAGTCCCACATATCATCAGCAAAACCGACGGCCCAATTCGCAAAGTGGTGGTGGTCGGTGGCGGCCCTGGTGGCATGGAAGCAGCGCGTGTCTGCGCCGAGCGTGGTCATCAGGTCACCCTGTTTGAGAAAAACAGTGAACTCGGCGGGCAAATCACGCTGGCTGCCGCTGCGCCTCAGCGTGAACAAATCGCCGGTATTACCCGCTGGTTCGATCTCGAACTGCGCCGTTTGGGTGTGAACCTAGTATTCGACACGGCGGCAGATGAAGCCACCATTATGGCTGAATCACCCGATGTAGTAGTGCTGGCTGTCGGCGGTAAACCGTTTATCAATCAGGAAGCCAAATGGGGCGGTGATGACGGTTTGGTGGTGAGCAGTTGGGACATTCTGAGCGGTGCGGTTGAGCCGGGTAAAAACGTGGTGGTGTACGACACCATTTGTGAATTCGCGGGTATGTCTGTCGCGGATTATCTCGCGGCGAAAGGCTCACTGGTGGAAATTGTCACTGATGATATCAAGCCGGGTGTCGCAGTGGGCGGCACCAGCTTCCCCACATACTATCGAAGCCTCTACGAGCGCGATGTGGTGATGACGCCGGATCTGGTGCTGGAAGAGGTCTACAAAGAGGGTGACAAACTGATTGCCCGCTTTGAAAACGAATACACAGGTGTGCGCGAAGAGCGCGTGGTCGATCAGGTGGTGATTGAAAACGGCGTCAGACCAGATGAAACGCTCTACTATGCGCTCAAAGAAGGCTCCCGCAACCGCGGCCAGGTAGATATCGACACTCTGTTTGTCTTCGAGCCACAACCCGCATTTGCTGAACAGGCGGACGGTTACCTGCTTTATCGCATCGGGGATTGCAGCGCGCAGCGCAATATTCACGCTGCCATCTACGATTCACTGCGTCTGTTTAAAGACCTCTGACCGACTGCGGGGTAGCTGTGATGTGGACTTCGCTTATCGGTCCCTTGTTAGTCATCATGATTGCGCTGGCGATTGCGGGCGCAGTCAAACGGATTCGTCTCTGGCAGCAAGGGAAGCCAGCCAGCCTTCCTATCGGGAAAGCCCTTGCTGCCATCCCCAGACGCTATTTGGTCGATCTTCACGACGTGGTTGCACGTGACAAAGCGTTTGCGAACACGCACGTCGCCACTGCTGGGGGCTTTGTGGCATCCGGCATTTTAATGGTGCTGGTTTTCATTCTGGGGTTCGACAATATACTGACATTCGCACTGATGAGCGCGACGTTTGCTGCCATGGCGTTTGGTGCAGTGAAAGTGAAAAAACGTCGCGAAAACCCGCCTGCGAACCTTTCCAAGGGGCCTTGGCAGAGGCTACCTAATAGTCTGCTGGTTTTCTCCTTCTCTGGTTTGATGATGTCGTTACTGTTGTTATTGGGCATCGGTAATGTACCCATCATCGTCGCGGCACTGCTTATCGTTGGCATTCTGCTAGGTTTAGCAGAGCTGCTGTTTGGCATGACCTGGGGCGGCCCAATGAAACACGCCTTTGCGGGTGCCTTGCATCTTGGTTTTCACCGTCGTCAGGAACGTTTTGGCGGTGGCCGATCGACGGGATTGAAACCAATCAATCTTGACGAGCAAACTCTGGGCGTCGAAAAGCCATCCGATTTTTATTGGAACCAGCTGTTGGGATTTGATGCCTGCGTGCAATGCGGGCGCTGTGAAAAAGTCTGTCCCGCGTTTGCCGCAGGTCAGCCGCTGAATCCGAAGAAACTGATTCAGGATATGGTGGTTGGCATGGCTGGCGGTGACACCGTAAATTACGCAGGCAGCCAGTACCCCGGCAAATCTGATGAAGCCCGTTGCGGAGCGCCGGATAAACCTCTGTTTGAGGGCTTACTGGATGCAGAAACCGTCTGGTCTTGCACCACCTGTCGCGCTTGTGTTGAAGAATGCCCGATGATGATCGAACACGTCGATGCCATCGTCGACATGCGCCGTAACCTGACGCTCGCAAAAGGTGAAACGGTCGGAAAAGGCGCAGAGGTATTGGAAAACCTGATTGCAACCGATAACCCGAATGGCCTTTCCCCAAACAGCCGAGCGAACTGGTCCGTCGATCTGAAGCTCAATCACCTGTCAGAGGTAGGTACTACGGACGTGTTGCTTTGGGCAGGTGACGGTGCCTTTGATCTGGCTTACCAACGCACGCTCCGTGCTGTGGTAGCTCTTCTGCGTAACGCCAATATCGAGTTCGCCATTTTGGGTAACGAAGAATTGGATAGCGGCGATCTGGCGCGTCGTTTGGGCGATGAAGCCACCTTCCAGCGCTTGGCGATTGCCAATGTCAAAACCCTGAACAAGTACCAATTCCGATCGATTGTTACGCCGGACCCTCACGCCTTCCATGTGTTGAAAAATGAGTACCCGGACTTTGGCGGCAGTTATGATGTTTTCCACCACACCGAGTATCTGGCGAAGCTGGTAGAGCAAGGTGATATCAAGCTGAATCAGGCCAAAGCCCAATCGGTGACGTATCACGATCCTTGTTATCTAGGGCGTTACAACGGTGGCTATGACGCACCGCGCTACCTCTTGAGCAGCATGGGACTCACTGTCAGTGAGATGGAGCGTTCAGGTTATCGCTCGCGTTGTTGCGGCGGTGGAGGTGGTGCGCCAGTCACCGATATTCCGGGTGAACATCGTATTGCGGATATGCGGATGGATGATGCCCGCGAGACAGGTGCAGAAATGGTAGCGGTTGCCTGTCCGCAGTGTGCGGTGATGCTCGAAGGTGTTGTGATGCCAAGGCCGGAAGTGAAAGACATTGCGGTCATGCTACTCGATGCCGTGGCAGAAAACGCCGACGCTGGTAAAGCAAAAGCGGTGGGGGAGTAAATGGACGAGATTAAACGACGCGATCCCCGTAAAGAACATATCCTGAGAAATCGCCTGCACCCTCAGTATGATGAGATGGCTGTTGACCATGATTTGCTGATGTCAGGTGGTACCAACCGCAAAAATCCTCACAAGCAGGGGTACTTATCGGCGGAAGGCATCAAACGGATCGACCGCTCTGGTGCTGCGGTCGCAGCGGCTGGTGTGGCGAAAAAACAGCAAGAACAAAGCCTTCCACTCAGGGCCATTGTTAATCCTTCCAACTATATTGTGGTGTTCTCGGATTCTGACAGTGCCAAGCTGACGGTGCTGGATAAAGACATGTTAGGGCTTGCTCATTCTTTGGCTGACGATGGCACAGCCGTCGTAATGATTAACCTGCACAGCCGTGAAGATGACCTTGCTTCGGCAGGCGCAGACAGGGCGCTGACGCTCGATGCAGCCAGTTACTCCCCTGACAGTTGGCTCGCGGTATTACAAACCATTGATTCAGAGCTTTTCCCCAAACATTGGATATTCGCGGATGGCACATTAGTCGGTGGTGACTTAGCGAGAAGATTGGCGGTTTCACTGGGCGTAAGGCCAGTGACTCGCGGCAAGCTTTACGCAGAAGGTACCCTGAATTGTAGCGGTGGTGACGCATCAAAAAGCGTTAACCGGAAGCTTTCCCGCATCTTGTTGGTGGAAGAACAAGTGGCTGACCCCATTGCTGGGTTTATCACGGAAGCGTCTTCACTGGATGTTGCCGATGTGGCGGGCGTGATCCCCAAAGTCACTGATCTTGGTGGTGTCGCCGTTGATCCGGCTGACATTCCCTTGGCGGAAACCCGCTTTATTCTCTCCGGTGGTAACGGAATTCGAAACTGGGCCTTGTTCCATCAATGTGCGCAAGCTTTGGGCGCAACAGAAGGGGCCAGCCGCGTCGCTGTCGATAACGGACACATGCCAAGAACGACGCAGGTCGGCGCAACAGGCACTTATGTGAACGCTAAAGTCTATGTCGCCGTGGGTATTTCGGGGGCAATTCAGCATTTGCAGGGGATGACGACCTGCGAAACCGTCATTGCACTCAATACCGATGCCAACTGCGACATGATTAAACGCGCTGATCTCAGCATTATCGCTGACAGCAGCGAGGTGATGCAGGCATTGGTTGACGCTACCTCTGGCGGTAAAGGAGAGCTTGATGATGTCGGATAACCAAAACATCCTGGTACTGGTTTCAGCCGGCCAACACCCGCTCTCTGGACGCCCAAGACGGGCAGACCGTGATGCCAAAGCGCTGGAAATGGCATTGACCCAGTCGGAATCCGCAATGGTTGTATTTGCCGGAGAACCACAATCACCTGCCGTTCGGGAATATCTCGGTATGGGCGTCTCCAAGGTCAATGTGTTGAAGCAGCCAGAAGGGGCAGACACCAGCGCGGCACTGGCGGGTTTCGTCAAATCCCAAAAGCCCCAACTGGTTTTCTGTGGAGCCCGGGCAGAGCAGGGGGAATCATCCGGCATGGTGCCGTATCTGGTTGCCGATGGGTTAGGTGCAGCCGTGGTGCCGGAGGTGGTCAATGTGATGAAGCATACCGATTCCCACGTTGAAGTGCTTCAGGCTTTGGCGGGTGGTCAGCGCAGAAAACTAAGGGTGGAACTACCTGCCGTGCTGATTGCCAGTTCATCAGCACCGGCAGCGAGGCAAAGTGCGTTTACCAGAGCGCGAGATGGTTTAGTGAATGTGCTGGAAGTTGAAGTGATAATGGATTTGGAGCAACAGGGCTGGGAATGGCAGCCTGCTAAGAAACGCCCTAAGCGCACCAAAACTGTCGCGGCCAAAGCGTCCAGCCGCGACCGCTTCAAAGCTGCCACTGCTGCGCCTGCTTCCTCAGGTGGAAAAGTGATGATGAACCCAAGCCCACAGGAAGCGGCAGAAGCGATTCTGAAGTTGCTTGAAGAAAAAGGACTCAGACAGTAAGCAGAATAGTTAATAAAAATGCCCTCAATTTGCGAGGGCAATTTTTATGTCTTTAGGTTCTACAGTCAGTCGGTATAGTCACAATCGTAACTTTCTACTACCTCACTCACTTTGCCACCATTTCCATCACAATAATTATTGGCTATTCTCAGGTAGCATTGCTGCGTGCCATCATCGTTGATAGTGATAGTTCCACTCCACCCCCAGAATCTATTGCTGCCGTATATGTCACCACTACATGAACGGTCATCCCCACTACTGCCATATACTGTGATCTGTTGAAGTGTTTTCACCTCAGTCAATCCCACATGACCTGTAACTCTACCATGATTGTTCGTCACACTGTTGAAGCCATAATCTGTTGTCCATTGCAAAGTGATGTCTCCAGGTTCCACCTGACCTGTAGCATTAAATACAACGCTGCCTTTGTCGCAATCCACCCAGAGATCAGCCGTTGCAAACTTAGTTTTAGCTCTCATTTTCAGGTTGACCCCAGGGCTACAAGCGCCTAATGGTTCATCATTGTCATTGATGGTAGCCGTTCCTGAGGCTTTATCACTTTGGTCTTCATTAATCCAAGCATCGAGGAAGAATGTTTTTGCATCTTCATCGTCCTGATCGTCAGTTGTGGGGACAGCAACACTGATACTTGAAACACCGGGCGGGACTTCAACGACGACACCCGTATCGGTCAAGGTGGCTGTGGTACTATCATCACCAAATTTGACAGTGACATCCCTTAGATAATCTGTTCCCGCAACACCGGTGCCATTGCGAAGAGCGAGGGTGACTTCTTTTACCGCTTTAATCTCTTTGTCAAAGTTAATTGTAAAGTCTGCATTTTGCCCTTCAGTCACAGTATCGCCAGAAACGTCAGCGACTTCGATGACGGTTTCACTCGGGAATACAGTGCCTTCATAACACTTGTAAGTTTCCCTTGAGTTGGTTGCCATTGCGCTAATACGATTCGGGAAAAGCCCGACAGACACTTTTTCTCCTGTGTCTGGGTTCAGACGCCAAAGCCAAGTACTGTTGACATTCCCGGTCACGTTCTGATTTTTTGCAGCAATTAGCATTTGCCCATTTTGGTCAAGTGTGGCGGCGGTAACGAAATTAACGTAATGGAAAGAGTGTAATTTCACTTCGCCCGATGTTGTGTTGATGACAAAGGTTCGTGTGTTGGTTACGAATAAGAGTTTCCCTTCGTAAAACACGAAATCTCCCCAACTGGAGTAACCTCCAGAACGCATGCCGATAGGAAATTCAGCGATTTTGGTCGGTGTTCCGTCATCAACATTAATACTAAAAATGTCGCGATTATTGGAACCAAACAATGTGTTAGTGGCGGAGTCAAATGCCATACGAAAGACATCAGGTGTCTCGCCAACAATGGTATGAGTGCCTGTTTCTGGATCAAAATAGGCAAGCTGGTTTTTCTTTACTTTTGAAGCGTGGAAATCAAGGCTTGGAAACTCGCCAGACTGGGTTTCGTCCTCGAGCCCTGGAACATAGAAAGCTTCCGGCCTTGGAGCACTAACGTAGTAAATACGATTGTTGTTTGAGTCATAAGCTATTGCCGACGAACTGAAGAGCGCACGTGATTTTTTGACTACGCGTGAGCCATCGTAGGCGCCTGTCACTTTCTTATCTTCCTGAATGTCCAAAAGAACACCTACGTGTCCGCGTCCTGCGTTCATGGCGTAGACGTTGCCATAGCATTGCGCGAACCCGTCTGATGACGCGCAGGTTGCCAGTACAAATGTTGCCAAAATATGCTTTTTCATAAACACCCTTTGTCTCAAAGTAGTTAAAGAACTTGAATCTACGTTTTAATTGTTTTTATGAAATGCTTATTGTTTGAATGATATGCTTAACCACTAAGATAGTAAGGTTAAAATTGATATAAAAATGTCTCATTATTAAGCTTTTAAATTGAGTGATCGAATGGTGTCTAATTAATAATGCTCAATGTATTAGATATATTAATTAATAAGATGGAACTAATTTAGTGTGTTGGTTTATGAATGCTAAGTTCTTTCAGATGAGAATCTTGAATTCGATGAAAATAATAAGAGAATTGATCAGGTCTATTTAAAACGATTGTTTTATTTATTGTTGGGGATGGGCTCGATGAGGCGCAGATTGCCATTATAAAAATTACTGAAACATATTGCTTACTATTACGTCCCCAGTTTTTATTCTGGCGCAAGATCAATTGCATATAATGAAAGTCATTTTGAAGTAAGATAGGTGGGCTTTGTTTGAAATATTAAGGTCAAAAGATGAAACGAGTAGTTTTATACACCAGCAAAAACTGCGCGCACTGCCAGTCGGCCAAGCAGTATTTCGACAGCAAGAAAATCGCCTACCGTTTGTGCGATGTGGGTACACCAAGAGGCAGAAAAGAGCACGCCTCGCTGGGAGCGCGCGGCGTGCCGGTGATAAAGATTGGTGACAAAATTCTCCACGGCTTCAACGTGAAAGCCGTGGAGAAAGCGCTGAAAGGTGATTAATTCGCCTTGGCGATGGTTGTGAAGGTTTGTCGCTGCTGCTTAATGATGTCGGCGACTTTCTCCGCAATCATAATGGTCGGGGCATTAGTGTTACCACCTACCAGCGTCGGCATAATGGACGCATCCACCACGCGTAATCCTTCCAAACCGTAAACACGAAGCTGGTTATCCACCACGGCCATTGGGTCTTCTTCCGTTCCCATTTTGCAGGTGCCAATCGGGTGATACTGGGTGTCAGCGCGGTTGCGGATGTCCTGTTCAATCGCTGCATCATCGGTTGCATCGACCGGATAAAAAGGCTTGCCTCGAATGTCTTTAAATGCGTCGCTTTCAAGCAATTGATATTGCTTCTTCCAGCCTTCAATCATCACTCGCATATCATCAGGGTCAGCAAAGAAATTGGGGTCGATACGCGGCGAATCCGAAGGATTGGCACTGTTGAGTTTTACGGTACCAATGCTCTTGGGGCGAAGCAGGGTGAGGTGCGAGCAAAAACCATGGCTGGCGTGAATTTTACGGGCATGGTCGTCGACGACGCCAACGACGAATACGATTTCTAAATCCGGCACGTCAACGTCATCCGATGAACGCAAAAAGCTAATACCTTCTGCGAAATTGCTGCTCAGTTTGCCTTTGCGTTCTTTCATCCACTCGGGCAGGGCTTTCGCCATTTCGACGCCCATTTGCAGCGAGACACCAAAGCTGTCGCGTTTGGCGGTACAGCGATAAGAATGCACCAGATCGATATGATCCTGCAGGTTCTCACCCACGCCGGGAAGATCGTGAATTTGCTCAATGCCGTGGGTATCCAGATCAGCTTTCGCCCCGACACCTGAAAGCATCAGAATTTGCGGTGAACCAAACGCACCGGCTGACAGGATCACCTCTTGCTGAGAGCGGATCTGAACGCGTTGTCCTTGTTTTTCGTATTCCACCCCAACCGCTTTTTTGCCTTCGAACAGCACACGACAAGTGGTGGCATTGGTGATCACAGTCAGGTTAGGGCGCTTAAGATTGGGCGTGAGATAGGCTTTGGCAGCGCTGCAACGTTCACCATTAAGCTGAGTAACCTGAGTCACCATCGCACCGAATTGCTCTGCGCCGTTCACATCTGGGTTTCTTGGTACGCCAATGCTTTCACAGGCATCCAGAAAACGCTCAATCAATGGACTTGGCGAGCGAAGCTCAGCAACGTTCAGCGGGCCACCTTTGCCATGAAACTCATCGTGGTGAACTTCGTTGTTTTCCGCTTTCTTGAAATACGGCAGGCATTCATCATAGCTCCAGCCTTGGTTTCCCAAGCTTGCCCAGTGATCGTAATCGAAACGGTGTCCGCGGCAGTACATCATGGCATTGATTGAGCTCGAACCACCGAGGGTTTTACCGCGCGGCTGATAACCTTTGCGCCCGTTTAGTCCCGGTTGGGGAACGGTTTCAAATCCCCAGTTATTGATTTTGGTTGGCATCATTGCAACCACGCCAACAGGGGTGTGGATGAGGGCGCTGGTGTCCTTGCCGCCGGCTTCCAGCAGGCAGACAGTTACTGTCGGGTCTTCGGACAGGCGGGATGCCATCACACACCCGGCTGAGCCTCCGCCGACAACAATGTAATCAAAGCTATCCATTTATGCGTCTCCGTCATTGGAAGGGTGGAGGTCACGCTTGAGGATTTTGCCCGTTGCGGTCATTGGGAAGCTGTTACGGATAATGACGCGGCGCGGGTATTTGTAATCCGCCAGTTGTTCCTTGCACCAAGCAATAATCTCGGCTTCTTCGCAGACCTCAGCATCTTGCTTTAACAGTACATGAGCATGGATTTCTTCGCCAAGTCTCTCGTGGGGTTCGCCCACCACAGCTACCATTTCGATAGCAGGGTGACACATCATCACTTCTTCGATTTCACGCGGATAGACGTTATAGCCACCACGCAGGATCATGTCTTTCACGCGATCAACGATGAAGAGATTGCAGTGTTCATCGAGATAGCCGATGTCACCACTTTTGAACCATCCGTCGACAAAGGTTTCTTCCGTCGCTTCTGGGCGGTTGTAATAGCCTTTCATCACGCTTGGGCTTTTGATGCACACTTCACCGCGCTCGCCTGTCGGGACGCTGTTTCCGGCCAAGTCGATAATCTTGATCATATGACCACACAGCGGTTGGCCGACACTACCGGGAAGTCTGTCGCTGTCGATATGGTTGAAAGTCGCTACAGGTGCGGTTTCAGACAAGCCATAGCCTTCGAGAATGGGAAGCTCAAAGGTGGCTTCAAACTGGCGCAACACTTCAACAGGCAAAGAGGCACCGCCAGAAATGCCCAGTCGCAGACTCTGGCGCACTTTCTCGGCTTTCTCTGCACAGGCTTCGCTGGCACGTTGCAGGGCGATATACATGGTAGGAACGCCAGCAAATACAGTCACCCGATGTTCGATGATTTGCTCAATCACGCTGGCAGGTTCAAAGCGGGGTACCAGAACCACAGTCGCGCCAGTGAGCAAGCTGGCATTCATCATCACGGTTTGCCCGAAGCTGTGGAACAGTGGCAGCGCGGCCATGGTGGTGTCGCTGTATTCCAAACGCATCAGGTTCTGGGACGCCATGGCATTGGTCATCATGTTGGTGTGGGAAAGCTCAGCACCTTTGGGTTGGCCTGTGGTGCCAGAGGTATAGAGGATAACCGCCGTATCATCGCCCAGTCGGGAAACCGCTTCAAATGGCTTTGATGCTTCTGACAGCCAGGCTTGAAGGGAATGGGCTGACGAATCATTTCCCGGCATGGACACAAAGTGCTCGCAGCCTTCCGCGTGCTTAAACCCTTCCTGACCAAAGGTGCCCATCGGCAATTCTTCTGTGCCATCAAAACAGAGATAGGCTTTAGCGTCGGAATCATTTAGGTGATAGGCAATCTCGCGGGGTTTGAACAACACGTTCATCGGTACTACCACACAGCCTGCTTTTAGAATGCCGTAATACGCGATGGGGAAGTAGGGGATATTGGGACAGGAGAGGGCAACTTTGTCTCCCGGTTCCAAGCCGAGTGAAACCAGGTGGTGGGCGACGTTGGCGGCGAGTTTGTTGAGCTGTTCGAAGGTGAAGGCGGTGTCGGCCATTCGAACAGCAACTTTATCGGAAAAGAGCGCCGCACTGCGCTCCAGATTGACAGCAAGATTGTGCATTCCTTGTACTCCTTATCTTCCTTTTAGTTTGCCTTGTTTTTATCGAGCACTATCGTCCAGAAGCGATGTTTGGGGTTTCAATAGCGGCGTTGGCATTGTCTTGTGTGGAAAGCATGGGATCGGGTTTGCCGATGAATAGTCGCATCACCAGTCTTTGCGCGAGGTTGCCATATGGCGGCGCGAATATGCTGATTGGAAACCAACGGCGCATCTGCAAAACGGTTCGGGCATGGCTAAGTTCGCGAAAGCCCTCTTCGCCGTGGTAATTGCCAATGCCCGAGTTACCAATGCCACCAAATGGCACGGCATGGTTAAGGGCATGCCAGCCCCAATCGTTGATAGTGACGCCGCCGCTGTGGGTGCGCTCAAGCATCCATTCCCGACGTTCTTTATCGTGACTGAACAGGTAGCAAGCCAGTGGTCTTGGGCGGTTAGTGATGTAATCAGCGACCTCTTCAAGGCTGTTGTAGCCATGAACTGGCAGCAGGGGCCCGAAGATTTCTTCCTGACAAATCCGCATTTCCGGCGACAGGTTGGTTGCAATGTGCAGCGGCATTTTGCGTTTATCGCTGTCATCGCGACATTTGATGATGTTGGCACCTTTGGCTTTGGCGTCTTCAACGAGTGCCTGAAAGCGTTCGAATTGGGCGTTGTCGACCAAGGATGTGCAATCAGCGTTGTCTGCTATTCCTGAATACATCTTGTTGTAAGCGCGGGATAGCGCTTCAACAAAGGCATCCACTTTTTCGTTTGGCACGAATGCATAGTCCGGTGCGATACAGATTTGCCCGGCATTAAAACTCTTGCCGTGGGCAATGCGGCTGGCCGCTTGCTGGATGTCGTAATCATCAAAGATCACCGCAGGGGATTTCCCGCCTAGCTCAAGGGTGACTGGTGTGAGGTTCTTCGCTGCGTTCGCCATGATGATCTTTCCGCTGTTTGGCGATCCGGTAAAGACAAGATGATCAAACGGCAGATGGCTAATTTCCATTGCCTGTGGGTGATCGCCCGGCACAACGCAAACACGATCTTCTGAATAGATTTCCGCTAGCATGGCTTTCAATGCGGAGGTGGTTTTTGGGCAGTTTGGCGGCATTTTGATCATACAGCGGTTGCCCGCAGCGAGCGCGGTGATCAAAGGACCCAAAGAGAGATAAAGCGGGAAATTCCACGGGCAGATAATGCCAACCACCCCTTTCGGCTGGTAACGAAGTTCTAGTTTGTTGCCTTTGAACAGCCATTCCGTTGGGCGGCGTTTCGGACGCATCCAGCGGCGAAGGTGACTTTGTACGTGATTGATGTCGAGGATCGGCCCCAGCACATCTGCCATCAGAGATTCAGAATGGCTGCGGCCACCAAAATCTTCACTCATGGCCTGAGCCAACACGTTCTGATAACGGCGAAGCTGGGTTTTCAGCGCGGAAAGCTGTGCTTTTCTATCTTCCAGTGTGGGCTGGGTATCTTGCTGATAGGCTGATTTCAGCGCGTAAAACCACGTCTCTAATTCACTAAGCGCAGTGTGTTGGGAGAAAGGTGCGGTACTGCTTTGACTGTTCATGCCCGAATTCCTGATGGTTTTGTCATTTACTATTCGATTACAGCATCGGATCAAACTCCCGAACAGGTGCCAAAAAGACAAAATCCGGTGATATTCGGACAAAATTGCGGTATTTATAGACCTATCACTGTTTCCGGTGACGAGCAGCTTGGGGAAGCGCCATGAAGTACACTGCGGTTTATGAGCCAGACATGAAGTCCTGTGGCGTGTTGGATTTGCAGCTTTTAAGCCGTTATCTGCAAGATCGCGTACCGATGGAAACCCTCCTTGAAGGAACCGGACTGCAACAAGACAGGCTTTACGCGCCAGATACCCACATTACCCTGATGCAAAAGCTCGCTACCTTCAGCAATGCCATCAACAACACCTCAGAGTCGGGGCTCGGGTTGAAGGTCGGTCAACAGGCGAGGTTTAGCGACTTTGGCGTCCTGGGCTACGCCGTATTCAGCAGCAATACTTTGCTTGACGCCTTGATGATGGGTTTCAAATACCTTCGCTTGGCGGGACCCGTGCTCAAGAAAACCATGTGGGTAGAAGACGATGTCGGCTACTTCCGAGCTGATCAGCTGGTGGAGCTGGATTCATTGCTGCCGTTTTGTTCTGAATACTGGTTTGCGGCGATCTTGAGTTTGTGTGAAGAGGTGATTCAGCAACCGTTCCCTTCCAAAGCCATTTATTTTCCCTTCCCTGCGCCGGAATATGCCGAACTCTATGAAGAAACTTTCCACTGCCCGGTTTATTTCAACAGCAAACACCTTGAATGGCATTTCGACGCTACTAAGCTCTATGAGCCGCTGCCAACCGCAAATCCGATGACGCTGAGTATGTGTCTTAAATCCTGTGATGAGATGCTGGAGAAAGTCTCGGGTGCGCTGACGTTGAATGAAAAAATTACCCAGATGTTGTTGGAAAACCCCGGTCGTTATCCGTCGATTGAAGTGGTTTCTTCAGAGCTTGGTATGTCTTCCCGAACACTCCGCCGTCACCTGAAAAATGAAAACACCGGGTTTCAGGACATTCTGGATCATGTGCGGTTCAGTCTTGCCCGCCACTACCTGCGCTCAACCCAAATCAGCATTGAAGATATTTCCGAGCGGGTGGGTTTTTCAGATCCCGCTAACTTCCGTCATGCATTTCGTAAGTGGAGTGGCGCTTCGCCGAGAGATTATCGAAACCAACTTTGCGCCTGATTCAGTGAAGAGAAGATGCTGACATCCAAATGTCACTTTACATATGAAAAAACATATATACAGTGTGCAGGGTGAACAACGACCTGGTGAATATGAATGATCTCTCCCGTTAATTTCTACAAATGCTTAGCTGATGAAACCCGTCTGAAAACCCTTATGTTGCTGCAACAGGAAGGGGAGCTTTGTGTGTGTGAGTTGATGGAAGCGCTCGAAGAAAGCCAGCCAAAAGTATCCCGTCATCTTGCTCAATTGCGTAAATGCCAACTGCTGACCGATCGCCGTCAGGGCCAGTGGGTGTTCTACAGCATTTCCAGTGCATTGCCGGCGTGGGCGAAAGAGGTGCTTGCCGTGACGACCGATTTTAATCCGGTCTTCCTGCAAGAATGTATGACCCGCCTATGCAAAATGGGCGATCGCCCAGAGCGCGTTTCTACCTGCTGTTAAGAGTAGAGAGCCAGGATGATGGTGTTTTTATGGCTCAATATATATGAATTTTCATATATTAAACTGACTTAGGACTGAATGATGGGGATGTTTGAACGCTACCTTTCCGTGTGGGTAGCAGTGTGTATTGGTGCGGGTGTACTGCTTGGAAATCTTGTTCCTTCTGCTTTTGAAGTGGTGGCCAATCTGGAATTTGCGCACGTTAATCTGGTGGTTGCGGTACTGATTTGGGTGATGATCTTCCCGATGATGGTTCAGGTCGATTTCTCTGCCATAAAAGACGTGGGCAAAAAGCCAAAAGGCCTGGCTCTGACGCTGGTAATCAACTGGTTAGTGAAGCCTTTCACCATGGCAGCGTTGGGCTGGTTGTTTTTCAAAGGCATCTTTGCAGATTGGGTTGATCCACAAAGTGCAAGCGAATACATCGCGGGCATGATTCTTCTTGGTGTGGCGCCTTGTACCGCCATGGTTTTTGTATGGAGCCAACTCACCAAAGGAGATGCCAATTACACTTTGGTTCAGGTGTCAGTGAATGACCTCATTATGGTGTTTGCTTTCGCCCCTATCACGGCATTCTTGCTGGGTGTGACAGATATTCAGGTGCCTTGGGAAACCTTGATTCTCTCCGTTGCCTTGTATGTTGTTCTTCCGCTGGTCGCAGGTGCTTGGGCTCGTAAACACTTACTCGCGAAAGGTGAGGAAAAACTGCAAAGCTTCCTGACGGCTGTAAAGCCTTGGTCGATTGTGGGACTTCTTGGCACTGTTGTGTTGCTGTTTGGTTTTCAGGCGAAGACCATCGTCAGCCAGCCTCAAACCATTTTGTTGATTGCAATACCTCTGCTTATTCAAACTTACGGCATCTTCGCGATTGCTTACGGTGCAGCCAAATGGCTCAAGCTTCCACATAACGTTGCAGCTCCTGCTGGGATGATTGGTACGTCTAACTTCTTTGAGCTGGCAGTCGCCGTCGCGATTTCGTTGTTTGGTTTGCATTCAGGTGCGGCATTGGCAACGGTTGTGGGCGTGCTGGTGGAAGTCCCCGTGATGCTATCTCTAGTGTGGTTTGCAAACAGAACCACCCACTGGTTTGAGCCAGCAAAGGGGTAACTAAGCCGAATCAGAAAGCCCTGCGATGCAGGGCTTTTTTACGCCCAAAAGTAATGGGTTCCGAAAAAGTGATTGCAGAAAGCAACGAATTGGATGATTAATAACTTGCTGACTTTGAGAGGGATATTTTATGAGTGGCTTTATCATCAGCAGTTGGAATTTTTCGGAAGGTAAAGCGAAGCCAAATGCGCTCAACGCTTCCCCAATTGCGGCAGATAACTGGTATCACTGCCAGCGCGATGCGATAGGTCTGCGTGATTGGTTGGAGGAAAATGCAATTCCAGAGGCCATTATCGATTCGCTACTCACCGACGATACTCGACCAAGATTCGAGCAATTTCACGATGAGTGCTTTTTGATGATTTTGCGTGGTATTAACCTCAACGAAGGGTCTGCACCGGATGACATGCTGAGTCTTCGAATTCTCTGGTTCAAAGGCGCCATTATTTCAACCCGAAAAGTCCCTACCGCTGCCGTATCTATTTTGATTGAGCGCTTGGAGAAAGGGATTGGCCCCCACACATTACCAAAGTTGCTGGTGGGCATCGCGAATGGGATTAACGGCATCATTTCCGATTTTCTCTCGCCAGTGGAAGACCGTATTGATGATCTGGAAGATGAAGATGCAGCAGACCTGAAAACCTTGAACGCGCTGAATTCAAGATTGTTACGTTTACGGCGTTATCTGAAACCTCAGCGTTACGTGTTCGAAGATTTGCTTCATGCAGATATGCCAGTGCTGAAAGGCCAAAAAAACCATTTTAAAAACTGCCTGGACACAATCGCCAGAATGAATGAATCAATCGAGTTCTATATCGATCAAATCAATCTTTATCAGGCAAATGTGAATCAGCAGCAAGCAGAGGTGATGAACAGGAATACCTACTTGTTTTCTGTCATCGCGGGTATTTTTCTCCCTGCAGGCTTTTTTACCGGTCTTCTTGGGGTCAACATTGGCGGGATTCCCGGCGTTGAAAACCCGATGGCGTTTCCCCTGTTCTGTGTTGCATTGCTCGTGGTAGTTGCATTGGAAGTGGTGATACTGAAGCGGCTGAGATTTATCTAAAAGAGCCTCTTTAGGGCAGGAAGTTAGCGCGTTGAGTTGTTGTTGGAGTGCTTCCGGAGTTGGCTTTGTAAAATCTACTATCCTCCTATCTCTTTTGGAACAAATGCGAGCTTGCAATCATGCATTCGTTTACATCACCTATGTGTGAGCTACTAATGTCTCATTGTTGATACGATTATCTACAGATGTACCACACTTAAAGTAAGGCAAGCTTTCAAACGAGTTGGCAATGGTCATCACAAGCAATATATCAAAGAGTGTAATCCTGATTTTGGGGATAGGCTTTTCGCTTCTTTTTTCATATTTGCTCTATCAGTCTGAGAAAGATGTGATTATGGCGGAGCTGCAGCAGGATGTGGAGAGGAGAGCAGCAGCATTTACACTGTCACTCTCAATGAAGTTTGAAGCCTTGCACACACTCACGGCCTTGTTACGCCAGAATCCGGACTTCAGTTACTCAGATTTTAGAAACGAGGCGAAGATAGTTTTGGATCGCCATCCTGACATACAGGCGCTGGAATGGATGCCCTTGGTTCAAAACAATCAAAGAGAAGAGTATGAACAGCGTCTGCAACATATTCACGCAGGATTCACTTTTGTTGAGCTTGACGATAACGGAAATGTTATCAAGGCGGCAGAACGTGATTTCTACTACCCCGTTTACTATATGGAACCTTACATCGGTAATGAAGTAGCCCACGGCTACGACATGTCTACCAGTGTCTCAAGACTGGTCTCAATTAACCGGGCGATTGACAGTGGTCGGGAAAGCGTCACTGAGCCACTCATGTTGGTACAGGAGAAAGAGAGTCAGAAAAGCTTTTTGATGTTTAATCCCGTTTATCGGGACAGCTTTGCTCCGTTCGCTAATCACCGGGAGTTCTTTCTTGGTGCTGTCTTAGGTGTATTCCGAATTGGCGATCTGTATATGACATCTGAGGCCGGGAACATCCCGCATGATATCAAAATCCTGCTGTATGACTTGACGGGAGAAGACAAAGCACTGTTGCATGCCAGAGTCCATGATGAAGATAAAGCATACAACGATGAAGCTGCCTATTCGGTTGATATCGATGCCTTATTTGAAAGGGACTGGCGGTTTGAAGTTGTTATCGCGGATGATTACATCGCACAGCGTATGAGTTCCCAGCCCTATATCATTTTGATGTTGGGTGTGTTGTTGGCAATTGCGTCAGTCGCCTATTTGGATTTGATATACAAATACATCTCTCTGATAAAGTGCAAAAACTGTGAGCTCCAAAATCTATCATTGCGAGATCCTCTCACCAATTTGTACAACCGCCGGCACTTTGATGATTCGTTAAGACTGGAATGGCGGCGGGCTACTCGTACGGGTTCAAACATTTCTATGTTGGTTGTCGACATCGACCATTTCAAACGTTTCAACGACAGCTTTGGCCATATGGCCGGTGATTTATGCTTAAAACGCGTGGCGGAAGCGCTCCGGAAATCAGTAGGTCGCTCACATGACAGCGTCTTCAGGTATGGTGGGGAGGAATTTGCCATTCTGTTGCCTGACACCACCGACCCAAAATCTGTAGCAGAGCGGTGTCGGGAAAACGTTGAAGCACTCGGTATTAAACACCCTGATTCGGTAGAGGATGTAGTCACCGTCAGTGTGGGCTGCGTTTCTATTCACCCAGAGAAAGGTGATGACTACAATGAACTGTTCCTCCAGGCAGATAGGGCGCTCTATGACGCCAAGAACGCCGGAAGGAACAGGATATGTGAGCATTTAAGTTCCAAAGTCAACTCGCAGGCTAGTGCTATAGATTTCTCACGCAGTGTAAGCCGCTAAATAGGAATACTGCTTGTAGGCTAAAGCCTAATCACCAGGTTTTGAGGCTTGTGAGCTAACCTTCCCTTCGTAAAGGATCTGATTGATGTAAGTATCGCGTAAAAGTGTCTTTTGGACGATCTAGATTATTTACAGCCAGTGTTCTGGACGCCATACCACGATGATTACTGCCTAGTCCAGCACATTCAAGTCACTCCTAACGACGATTCTGGGTGATCCAGGCTCAAGAAATTCGCAGAACACTTCAGCTTAAATTTTCACCACTTTCCAAGAGCCACGACAGGGTGCGTTTGATACCTTCCATTCGCCATCAATTTGACCGTTTAGCGCCGTCCCTTTGAAATCGTAACCCCAGCGCTCGTTATCGCTGTAGAGTTCAAGCTTTCCATCATCGGCAATCCAACCCTTCAGCAGAGTGTTGTTATACATCAAGCGAAGGGAGACTTTGCCTTCTTCAATGCTTCCGAGAATGCGGGTTTCGAGGCAGATGTTGTCGCCGCTGATATCAATACGTTTACCTTCCCACTGGCCGTCGAAGTTTGATGAGGCCTCAAAGGCAGGAGCTTCAGGCAGAGCTTGCGCATAATTAATGCGTTCTCTTTGTTCACGGTTTGCTTCTGAGTAGATGATAAAAGCCGTGAGGCCTATAGCAGCAGCGATGATTAGTTTCTTCATGGTCATGAGCCCGTTCTTAACACACTAAGTGGTTGTGGTGTGAGAGTAATGGGTAGATGTTAACGTTTGCTAGTGAAGACGCGGGGGATAGGGCATAAAAAGGCGAGTGATATCCAACTATATACTTGATTATTATTCATTTATTTGATGTTGGGACAGGATGTGACACCTTCCAGATATAAACTTCATTCCGTCTAAAATTCGATAAAATCCACCTACAATTCCGGTGCTAGGATAGCGAAAAAACCATTGGAGGAGTTGAAGATGGTTTCTCGTCTATTTGTCTATGGAACGCTGGCACCTGGGCGTCCGAACGAGCATGTATTAGCACTGGTTCCAGGCACGTGGGAGCCTGCATCGGTGAAAGGAAAGTTGCTACAGGAAGGCTGGGGGGCAGAGCATGGTTACCCTGGTATTGTGCTTGAAGAATCATCGGATAACGTGGAAGGGTTTATCTTCAATTCAGAAGCCTTACCTTCACACTGGAAACGCTTAGATGAGTTTGAAGGCGAGGGATACCAGCGAGTATTGACTCGAGCAGCCTGTGAAAATGGCAAGGTTGTTGAGGCTTATGTCTACGCCCTGAAATAGTATTTATTGGCTTTATCGAAACGAAAAAATCCACCCTCGGGTGGATTTTGTGTTTCTGGCTTTCTTACTTTTCCACAAACATATGGTTCGCTTCTGTCACGCCACGGTGATAGGTGCAGAAGGTATCTGTCGCAGCGTCTGTTTTGCTATGGATTTTGATATTGGTGATCACTTCTACCGCGCCTGCATCGTAGCAAGCCTGCTGCGCTTTTTTGACCACTTCCAGTAAGTAATCCAGCTCGCCTTTCATGGTGGTTTCCATTGCGCCGACCTTATATACCCAAACGACCTGAAGATGCTCGCATTCAGAGGTCATCAATGCGTTCAATTCGAGG
>NZ_LASY01000102.1:0-12485 GCF_000973155.1 Grimontia sp. AD028
AGCCTCTGCCTTGCACAAAATCCCCATATACTGCTGCAAAAAACATCACCAAAGGTCAACAGCCCCTAGCGCCATTGGCGCTGTTTTCCTTTTGCAGGGAGAGGATTAGCTCTCTCACGTTTTCATGGGCACCGCTTGACTCAATCGCTTGAGAGGCGCACACTCCTCTCACTGTCAACAATTCCTGACACTTTTTTATACAGTCAATTGAGCATGTCACGCTCTCAGGGATTATGAGGTTTTGCCTCAGAGACTTATCAAATCAACGTGGCTGACACCGAAATACAGGATGCTGTCAGCCCCACTGCATACAGGACACTACCGTGAGATTACAGGTCTTTTGCGAAGATCGACTTGGATTAACCCGTGAACTCCTCGACATTCTGGCGCGTCGCAACATTGACTTGCGTGGTATCGAAATCGACCAAGTTGGCATCATCTATCTCAACTGCCCCGAAATAGAATTCGAAGAGTTCAGGCAATTGATGTCCGAAATCCGTCTTATCAGCGGCGTGACTGATGTACGGAAAATTCAGTTCCTACCCGCTGAGCGTGAACACCGCGAGCTGCGAGCACTGCTCGAAACACTGAGCGACCCGGTTTTCTCCGTCAATCTTAGCGGTAAAGTCGACATGGCGAACAAGGCTGCATTGCGTCTGATGGGCAGTGAAGAATCTGACCTGATTGGCGAAACGGCCAACAGTGTGTTTCCTGATTTCAACTTCACCCATTGGCTGGAGCGCGACAACGCCGGTCAAATCCACCGTCAGGTTGTGCTTTCTGGCATGGATTACCTGATGGAAGTGATGCCGGTTTATGTCACTGACAGTGAAGATAAAGATGTGCTGGCCAGTGCGGTAATTCAGCTTAAACAAGTTTCAATGAACCACTTGCCAACCACCTTGTACCGCACGCCGGGTGAGCATGGTTTTGAGCATTTGGTCGGTCAATCCAGCAAGTTCCGCACTTTGGTGAATCAGGCGAAGAAGTTCGCGACGTTGGATGCGCCACTTCTGATTCAAGGGGAAACCGGCACAGGCAAAGAAATGCTGGCGAAAGCCTGCCACCAACGCTCTCACCGAGCTGAGCATCCGTTCCTGCTGGTGAACTGTGTTTCTATGCCGGACGATGCGGCTGAAACTGAGCTTTTTGGCTGTGCGCCAATGGAAGGACGAGAAGGCAAGAAAGGTCAGCTCGAGCAGGCTGATGGCGGAACTGTGTTCCTCTATGAAGTGGGTGAAATGAGTCAGCACCTGCAGATTAAACTGCTTCGATTTATGCAAGATGGCACTTTCCGCAGAGTGGGCGAAGAGAAAGAGATTAAGGTTGATGTGCGTGTGATTTGTTCAACGCAGAAAAATCTGTCTGAACGCGTCGCCGCAGGGCAATTCCGCGAAGATTTATATTATCGACTGAATGTTCTTTCTCTGACGGTGCCACCACTTCGTGAGCGCCCCTCTGATGTTCAACCGCTGGCAGAGCTGTTCCTGAATCAGTTTGCTGCTGAGTTGGGGCAAGAAAGACCCATGCTACAACAAGGCGTTTTGGAACTGCTGAACCAATACTCATGGCCGGGTAACGTCAGACAGCTTCGGAATGTGTTGTTCCGTGCGATGACGCAAATCGAAGAAGGGTGCCTGACCAAAGATGACATCCAGTTGCCAGAGACAGAACAAAGCGCGTTCTTAACGGAAGAAACGCTGGAAGGATCGCTGGACGACATCATGAAACGTTATGAGTCGGGGATCCTGTCGAACCTTTATCGCAGTTATCCTTCGACCCGAAAACTGGCCAAGCGTCTCAGCGTTTCCCATACCGCCGTCGCGAATAAACTTCGCGAGTACGGCATAGGCAAGAAGTAGAAAAAATGGCGACTGTATCAGTCGCCATTTTTTTCCATCGTCAGGAGCTTTTGCTTTATCTCCAGACCATAGCGATATCCTGTAAGCTCACCATCGCTGCCGATCACGCGGTGGCAGGGGATAACAAGGGGAATGGGATTCACATTGTTAGCCATTCCAACCGCTCGATAAGCCTTTGGATTGCCAATTTCCTTTGCAATGTCAGCATAAGACCTCGTTTCCCCATAAGGAATGCCACGAAGAATTTGCCAGACTTTGTGTTGGAATTCCGTGCCGTCGGGGGCGAGAGGGATATCGAATTGAGCACGTTCCCCGTTGAGGAATTCGAGAATTTGCTTCTTGTAAGGGGCGAGGTGCTTAGGGGAGTGCTTCCACTGTTTGCAGGATTCAACAGGATGATGAAGGCATAAGGTCAATTGTCTCAACCCTGACCCATCAGCCAGTAAGTGAATTTTCCCCAGCGGTGATTCAAAGCTATCGTAATACATAACAACGACACAGTTGGATAGGAGGCGAATTGTCAGTCGAAATTATAAACCCATTCCCGCAATTACGTATTGATAATCTTATCATTCGTGCGATCCAGAAGCCTGATATCCCACTTATCGTGAATTATTTTCAGGTTAATCGCCAATACTTAACACCTTGGGAGCCGTTGAGACCAGACAGCTTTTTCACTTATGAAGGTTGGGAACGGCGCATCATTCAACTAACCGAATTGCAACGTCATGGGCTGGCGTATTACTTCATGATTTTTGAAGAAGGAAGCGATGAAGTTTGCGGGGTGATCACTTACAACAACATCATGCAGTTCCCTTTTCACGCCTGTAATGTTGGCTATTCGCTGGCTGAGTCAGCGCAAGGGCGGGGTATTATGCGTCGGGCGCTCAAAGCGACCAACCAATGGCTGTTTGATAACCTCAACATGCACCGCGTGATGGCTTCTTACATGCCAAGAAACAAACGCAGTGAAGCTGTGCTTCAGGCCGCTGGATTCAAGAAAGAAGGTGAAGCCAAAGACTACCTCCTGATTAACGGGAATTGGGAAGATCATATCCTTACCTCTGTCATTAACACCAACTGGGTAGCGTCCACCAATGAATGAAACATCAGCATTTGAGAGGCTGGAAAAGCAACTTGCATTGATTGTCGAGATTGATCAACTCAAAGCCGTACTAAGACGAACCCGAATTAAAAGTGACAACGACCGTTTGGAAAACTCTGCTGAGCACAGTTGGCAGGTCGCTTTGATGGCACTGTTGTTGGAAGAGCATGCTAATGAGCCAGTAGACGTCGCGAAAGTGGTGAAAATGCTGCTGCTCCATGATGTGGTGGAAATCGATGCGGGAGATACCTTCGTTTACGATTTGGAAGCCGCGAAGCTTCAGCCTGAGAAAGAGTTGAAAGCGGCGAAGCGTATTTTCGGCATGCTGCCGGACGATCAGCGAGATGCGCTCATGGCCCTATGGTTAGAGTTTGAAGCAGGTGAAACGCCCGAAGCGCGGTATGGTAAGGCGCTGGACCGCATGTTGCCCATGTTGCTCAACTATCACAGTGACGGGCAAAGCTGGAAGGAGCATGGTGTGCGCTACGATCAGGCACTAAGCATTAACAGCAAGATTGGAAAAGGCTCTGCACTGCTGTGGGAAAAAGTACAAATGATGCTGAGTGAAGCTGTCGACAAAGGGTGGTTGAAAAAATAATCCCGGCAATCGCCGGGATTTCTCTGTTTGCAATGAACCAATTGCCCGTTAGGTCACTGTAATCATTCGCATGGTGTTGGTTGCGCCTACATAGCCCATCACATCACCTTGAGTGAAAATTACCACGTCCCAAGGCTTGAGATAGCCTTTCTCTTTCAGCAGAGCAATGGCTTTATGCGCCACTTCTGCGCCGGCACCGGTGTCACTTTCGAAATAGACCGGTGTCACGCCACGATAAAGCGCTGCTCTCGACAGCGTGGATTCATGTTGGGAAAGGGCAAAAATGGGTTTGCCCGAGCTGATACGAGACATCATTAGAGCTGTTTTGCCGGATTCTGTCAGAGAGACCATGGCTTTCACTTTCGGCATGTGGTTTGCTGCGTACATGGTTGCCATAGAAACCGTTTCTTCAATCAGTTCGAACTCTTTGTTTAAGCGGTGGTTGGAAACGTTAATTGATGGCATCTTCTCTGCGCCAATACAGACTTCGGCCATGGATTTCACGGTTTCCAGTGGGTAATCGCCCGCTGCGGTTTCAGCCGAAAGCATGACAGCATCGGTCCCATCCAGCACGGCATTTGCTACGTCCATGACTTCCGCCCGCGTTGGCATCGGGGCTTTGATCATCGATTCCATCATTTGAGTTGCGGTAATCACACAGCGGTTCATCGAGCGGGCGCGGCGGATAAGTTTCTTCTGCACACCCACGAGCTCTGGGTCACCGATCTCCACACCCAGATCGCCACGGGCCACCATGACGGCATCAGACGCTTCGATGATGTCATCAATATTCTCGTCTGTAGCGACGGTTTCCGCCCGCTCTACCTTGGCAACCAAACGGGTATCAAGGCCTGCATCACGCGCTAACGAACGGGCCAGACGCATGTCATCGCCGTTACGCGGGAAAGATATCGCCAGGTAGTCCACGTTGATTTTTGCAGCAGTGAGGATGTCCTGTTTATCTTTATCAGTCAGAGCGGGTGCTGACAAACCGCCCCCTTTTTTGTTGATGCCTTTGTTGTTGGAAAGGGGACCACCCACAGTGACTTCCGTGTGGATACAAGTACCGTCTACCGAAATGACTTTCAGCTGAACGCGTCCGTCATCCAGCAGCAAGATGTCATCTGGAACAACATCATTCGGTAGGTTCTTGTAATCGATACCGACGCGTTCTTTGTCACCTTTTCCCGGTTCTAGTGCAGCATCCAACACAAAGCGATCACCGACCGCCAGCTGAATTTTGCCATCCGCGAAGGTGGATACACGAATTTTTGGCCCTTGTAGATCACCGAGAATACCGACATGACGCCCGAGTTTCGCAGCGATAGCCCGAACCTTATTGGCTCGGTCGATGTGGTCTTCTGCGGTGCCGTGAGAGAAGTTCATCCTCACCACGTTAGCGCCGGCAGCGATGATTTGTTCCAGCATACCTTCCTTATCGGTAGCTGGGCCCAATGTAGTCACGATCTTTGTTCGACGTAATATCTCAGACATGAAAGTCTCCTGAGTAAAAATGCATACGAAAGAGCAATAAGGAATTATTGATATTTGTATTTATATAAAGAGTGTAGATGAGTGGGCGTAAGAGAAAGAAAAAGGGCAGACTTTGCGTCTGCCCTTAAAAGTTTATGTCAGTGATTCTTTGTTGAATCGAGAGTCCTTAATGGCCTCTTTCACACGTTTGAGGTTTTCGCGGAACCCTGGACCACGGCGCAGTGTGAAGCCTGTTGCCAGAACGTCAATCACGGTCATCTGAACCACACGGCTTGCCATCGGCATATAGATGTCAGTGTCTTCCGGCACATCCAGCGTAATGGTCAGCGAACAGACTTTGTCCAGCGGAGAGCCTTTCTCGGTAATACCGATCACGGTCGCGCCGTTTTCTTTGGCTAAAGTCGCAACGTCTACCAGCGATTTGGTTCGGCCAGTGTGTGAAATGACGACCACAACATCACCGTCTGTACAGTTAATGCAGCTCATGCGTTGCATGACAATGTCGTTGAAACAGACGATGGGAATGTTAAAGCGGAAGAATTTATTTTGCGCATCGTGGGCAACGGATGCGGAAGCGCCCAAGCCGAAGAAAGAAATTTTCTTAGCTTGAGTTAGCAAATCCACTGCGCGATTGATTTGGTGGGCGTCGATGCTGTTTTTCGCTACATCCAGGCATGCCATCGTCGATTCAAAGATCTTCGAGGTGTAAGCGTCGGCGCTGTCGTGCTCTTCAACATTACGGTTCACGTAAGGTGTACCGTTTGCCAGGCTTTGTGCCAGATGAAGTTTAAAATCAGGGAAGCCTTTCGTGTCTAGCCTGCGGCAGAAACGGTTTACTGTAGGCTCGCTGACATCAGCCATTTTGGCGAGTGTCGCGATGCTGGAATGAATAGCAGTCTGAGGAGAAGCGATGATCACTTCAGCGACTTTCCTTTCCGACTTACTAAAGTTTTCAATATTTTTTTGTATTTTTTCTAGGGTGTTCATTCAGATTACCGCGTTGCTTCCGCTGTCTGTTTTGTCAGTCTTTCCTGCCTAAAATCACTGGCGGTAAGGTCTGACGCTATTGGGTGAAATATTTCGACGTCCAACGATGTTATAGTCGAGTCTAACGGTTGGAGTCGTTTAATAACATTTTAACCAAAAAATACCTTCAAAAAATTTGTATTCATTCACGCTTTTAGTTGCTTAATTACACAATGCCGAAGCTTTTTTTCACCAAATGCGAAACGGGTTCGGTTTCTTGTGGCACGTCTCGAATGAATCAAGCGTAGAAATGAAAATGGCTTACAAGGAACTTTCGATGTCGAAACCATATAAAACAGTTTCAATAAGCGGATGTGGTTGGCTTGGTCTTCCTCTCGCGGAACATTTGCATCAAGTTGGATATTCGGTCACTGGTAGCAAACGTAGCGTTGCGTCTCTCAACGAATTGGAATTGAAGCACATCAATGGTGTGGTGTTCGATATATTTAGCGAGAAACACGACCCGTCATCACAACCTCTTTTTGAAAGCGATGTTTTTGTGGCCAACATTCCGCCCGGCAGACGAACAATCGATGGAAGTGTGTTCGTTAATGCCATGAAGAGAATGGTGGATGCCGCAAAGTCTGGCGGCGTGAAACAATTCATCTTTATCAGTACCTCTTCGGTCTACGGCAGTGTCACAGGGTTAGTCACAGAAAAAACAGTCTGTGAGCCCAACACAGAATCTGGGAAAGCCCATCGTGAGATTGAAGATTATGTATTCGCTGAGTTTGGTGATCGTGGCGTTGTGCTGAGACTGTCGGGCTTGATTGGTGATGAGCGTCATCCTGGAAAACATCTCGCGGGCAGAGAAAATGTCAGTGGAGGGTTGGATCCAGTAAACCTTGTTCATCGTGAAGATTGTATTCAGGCGGTCAGTGCCATTATTGCTCTGCAAATCGGTGGCGAAACTTTCCATCTCAGCGCCACCGATCATCCTACTCGTTCAGCATTTTACCGTTGGGCGGCTGCAGGACTGGGTTTGCAGGAACCGCAATTTATTGAAGACGGGGGTGAAGGGAAGGTGATAGTTGCTGATCACACGCTGCAAACGTTGGGTATGACGCTGAAGTATCCGTCGCCATTTGACATGCCATTGCCGACGTTGGGGTAAATGGCAGCATAAAAAAAGCCCGCTTCATCTGAAGCGGGCAACATAAATGTTTTTTAAGCAGGAGTAAGAAAAAGCAGCAGCATCTAGCGATAAGTTGGAAGTCATGTGTGGCGGCCAGCTATACATTAAAAAGGCACTTATCCGCTATCTACATACATTCAGACTGGGCCATTTTCATTTAGTTCAAAAAATTCGAAAAAAATTTTCTCTCTCCAAAATCCCCAATCTCTGACGCCAGACGAAAAAAAGCCCGTACTCAAAATCAGTGTACGGGCTCCAGAAGAATAAAAACTTCTAAGAAAAAGCAGTGGCATTATATGTGACCTGATGAAGTCCAGATTGTTCCCCAAAGAATCGATTTTTTTCTCACATTTGAGTGTGACTGAGTGCCGTTTCAGCGAATGGTATTAATTTACAGACGCTTACATCCAACAGATTTTTTTCGTGGCAAGGACAACTTTTTTGATGATTGTTTAGGGGTTGTTATTAATGCTAACGGGATGTAAAGTTAAACAAGTGTTTAATACAGGTGAATGAAAATGGCTGGGAAAGGCGAAACCAAAGGAAAAATTCTCGATGCTGCGGAGCAGTTATTTGCTGAGCATGGTTTCAAAGAGACCTCTCTTCGCACCATCACGAGCAAGGCTGGGGTAAACCTGGCGTCGGTCAATTATCACTTTGGTGATAAGAAGTCGCTTGTGCGTGCTGTCCTCGCCCGTTATCTCGAACAGTTTATGCCACAACTGGAGCAAGAGTTGAGGCTGCTTTTAGTGAAAGATGACATTTCAATGGAAGAAGTGTTCGCGTGTACCAAGCGTCCACTATTGGGGTTAGACACTTTCCGCCGCCATGGTGCTTCCACGTTTATGCAGCTTATCGGCCGCGGTTATACCGACGTTCAGGGCCACCTTCGCTGGTTTATTACCACCCGCTACGATGCTGTTTTAAAGCTTTTTACGCAAGCGGTGATAAAAGCCAACCCATCACTGAAACCTGAACATGTGTTTTGGCGACTTCACTTTACGCTGGGCGCGGTGATTTTCACCATGGCGTCTAACGTTGCACTAAGTGAAATCGCTGAGAATGACTTTGGTTCCAATGTGACGACTGAAGACATTCTCGACCGATTGATCCCTTATCTGGCAGCAGGTGTGGATGCACCGACCAGTCAGGAATTGTCTCTTGTGCCAAGCGGCGTGCCGCAAAGTGCAGGATAAAGCTTAAAAAATAATAAAAAATTAACGTGTTACAAATACAAGGATCTGAATCATGAGCTCTCAACCATCACTTAGAAGACGTTATTTAAGCGACCCTGCATTTAAGTTTTTCAAGAAGGTTCTTCCGCCGCTGTCTGAGACAGAACGTGAGGCGATGGAAGCTGGCAGTGTGTGGTGGGATGGCGAACTGTTCGCCGGTAATCCCGACTGGCGTAAGTTGCTGCAGTATCCAAAACCACGTTTAACTGACGAAGAAAAAGCGTTCATGGAAAACCAGCTAGAAGAACTGCTGGGGATGCTGGATGACTTTGAAATCGTTCAGGAGCGCAAAGACTTACCGCCTGAAGTGTGGGAGTTCCTGAAGAAGGAAAAATTCTTCTCGCTGATCATTCCAAAAGAGTACGGCGGTCTCGAATTCTCTGCCTATGCGAACTCGACCATTGTTTCACGCATCGCCACGCGAAGCTTGAGTGCAGCGGTGACTGTGATGGTACCAAACTCTCTGGGCCCAGGTGAGCTACTGACTCACTACGGCACTGAGGAACAAAAGAACTACTGGTTGCCTCGTTTGGCAAACGGTCAGGATGTCCCATGTTTTGCGTTGACTGGCCCTGAAGCGGGCTCAGATGCGGGCTCTATCCCGGATAAAGGCATCGTATGTATGGGTGAGCACGAAGGTAAAGAAGTGCTGGGTATCCGCCTTACGTGGAACAAACGCTACATTACGCTAGCGCCAGTCGCCTCTGTGCTTGGTCTTGCCTTTAAATTGCATGACCCTGAAGGTCTGTTAGGCGACAAAGAACAACTCGGTATCACCTGTGCGTTGATTCCCGCGGATCACGAAGGTGTTGAGATTGGTGAGCGTCACAACCCGCTGGGCTTGTCGTTCATGAATGGCCCAACGCGTGGTCAGGATGTATTCATTCCAATGGAGTGGGTCATCGGCGGTCAGGACTACGTGGGTCGAGGCTGGCGTATGTTGGTGGAATGTCTCTCAGCAGGTCGTGGTATTTCACTGCCTGCACTGGGCACCGCAGTCGGTCACCTGACGGCACGCACGACAGGTGCTTATGCTTATGTTCGTAAGCAGTTTGGTATGCACATCGGTAAATTTGAAGGTGTGGGCGAGGCGATGGGACGCATTGGTGGTTACACCTACATGCTTGAGGCCGCGCGCACACTGACCACGACTTCTCTGGATATGCATGAGAAGCCGGGTATTGTGACCGCCATTGCCAAATACCACATGACTGAACTGGCGCGCACCATCCTGAATGATTCGATGGATATTCATGCCGGCCGTGCAATCCAGTTGGGGCCTTTGAATTATGTTGGTCACCACTACTTTGGTATGCCTGTGGCAATCACAGTAGAAGGGGCAAACATTCTGACCCGTAACCTGATGATCTTCGGACAGGGTGCGACACGTTGTCACCCATACGTGCTGAAAGAAATGGAAGCGGCGGCAGAGCAAGATGAAGCAAAAGGTGCAGAAGCGTTTGATTCGCTGCTGATCAAACACATAGGTTTTGCCACTAAGAACGTGCTGATGTCTTTCACCAATGCATTCACTCGCTCAAGCTTTAACAAATCACCGGTATCGGGCGAAACGGCGGCTTACTATCGTCAACTGTCCCGTATGAGTCGTGCGTTGGCAGTTACAGCCGACGTTGCCATGTTAACGCTGGGTGGTGAACTCAAACGCCGTGAAATGCTATCAGCCCGCTTGGGTGATGTACTGAGTCACCTATATTTGGCTTCTGCAGTATTGAAGCGCTACGAAGATGAAGGTCGTCAGCAAGCTGACCTACCATTCGTTCACTACTCACTGCAACACTGCTTGAACAAGTGTGCGGAAGCGTTTGACGGCGCGTTCAACAACTTCCCGCAGAAAGGTGTTGGCTTCTCACTGCGTGCGATTTTGTTCCCACTGGGCATGCACTACAAAGCGCCATCAGACAAACTGGCAACGCAAATTGCTGATTTGCTGATGACTCCAGGTGCACACCGCGAGCGCCTGACGCACCTTTGTTATGTCGGCGACAAAGCAACTGACCCGGTAGGTATCATGGAGCGCGCTTTCGAAGCCATGGTGGCGGTTAAGCCGCTTGAGAAGAAAATGGCAGTTGCGGCAAAAGCGAAGAAAATCCCTGCGAAAGGTTTACTGTCCGAGCGTTTGGATGCTGCTCTTGAGCAGAATGTTCTGACCCAAGAAGAAGTCGACCAAATCAAACACGCGGATGGGCTGCGCTACGAAGCGATCCAGGTGGATAACTTTGACCCTTCATGGTTCAAGTCAGAATCTGAGTCTGCACCGGCTAGCTCGAAGAAAGGTAAAGCTGCATAACAGCAGATTTGTTCTCAAAAACGCCGCAACTGCGGCGTTTTTTCTTGCTAACACCTCCAACCACTACCCGAAATCGGGGTTTTGCGACAAAAACAAGTGCCAAAACAAGATGAAGTATTTATCCTAAGCCCAACTTTGAAAGGAAGGTTGAATATGATCATCAAACCTAAAATTCGCGGATTTATCTGTACGACTACCCATCCAAAAGGATGTGAAGCTAACGTAAAAGAGCAAATCGAATACACCAAAGCCCAAGGCCCAATTGCTAACGCACCAAAACGTGTACTGGTAGTAGGTTCATCTAGCGGCTATGGCCTGTCATCGCGCATTGCTGCTGCGTTTGGCGGCGGTGCAGCGACCATCGGTGTGTTCTTCGAAAAGCCAGGCACGGAGAAAAAGCCGGGCACAGCGGGTTGGTACAACTCTGCGGCATTCGACAAATTCGCCAAGGAAGAAGGTCTTTACTCAAAGAGCCTGAACGGCGATGCATTCTCTGATGAAGCGAAAAAGAAAGCGATCGAACTGATTAAAGAAGATCTTGGTCAGGTTGATATGGTGGTTTACTCATTGGCTTCTCCAGTTCGTAAACTGCCAAAAACGGGCGAAGTGGTTCGTTCATCACTGAAGCCAATTGGTGATGTTTACACTTCTACAGCAGTAGACACCAACAAAGACCAAATCATCGAAGCCAGTGTTGAGCCTGCAACTGAGCAGGAAATCAAAGACACGGTTACCGTAATGGGTGGCGAAGACTGGGAACTGTGGATTCAAGCTCTGTCTGACGCAGGCGTGCTGGCTGACGGTTGTAAGACCGTAGCTTACAGTTACATCGGTACTGAGCTGACTTGGCCAATCTACTGGGACGGCGCATTGGGTCGTGCGAAGATGGACTTGGATCGCGCAGCAGCGGCACTGAACGACAAGCTTTCTGCGACTGGCGGTACTGCAAACGTAGCGGTACTGAAATCGGTTGTGACTCAAGCGAGCTCAGCGATTCCAGTGATGCCTTTGTACATCGCTATGGTGTTCAAGAAAATGCGCGCTGAAGGCGTTCACGAAGGCTGTATGGAACAAATCTACCGCATGTTCAGCCAGCGCCTTTACAAGGCTGATGGTTCAGCAGCAGAAGTAGACGATAAAAACCGTCTGCGTTTGGATGACTGGGAACTGCGTGATGACATCCAGCAACACTGTCGTGACCTGTGGCCACAAATCACTTCAGAGAACCTGAAAGAGCTGACAGACTACGTGGAATACAAAGAAGAATTCCTGAAACTGTTCGGCTTCGGTGTTGAAGGCGTGGATTACGACGCTGACGTTAACCCAGAAGTGGATTTTGACGTTCAGGCTATCTAATCAGCCACCTGAATTTGAACAAAATGAAGCCAGCGATCATTCGCTGGCTTTTTCCTTTGAGCGTTTGCAAGCCGCGTTACATAAGGGCTGCGATGAAAAATGCCAGAGATTTTTGCTAAAAGTTTGATCAATGTGGCTGATATTTATCAGATTTGCTCGATAAAGAAGCAAACAAACCAAAACGCCGAAATTAGTGCGTGACAGCCCAAAAAACTTATGTAGAATGCCAACCCGTACCGCAGAGGAAGGCAACTTACTGAAGCGGGACAAACGAAGGCGCGTTGGCAGAGTGGCTATGCAGCGGATTGCAAATCCGTGGACCTCGGTTCGACTCCGGGACGCGCCTCCATGATGCGACACTAGCTC
>NZ_LASY01000103.1:0-18036 GCF_000973155.1 Grimontia sp. AD028
CCACAAACTGCTGCAAAAATCATCACCAAAGGTCAACAGGCCCTGAAAATGGCGCGGTGTTCGCGCCTTTCTCCTTTCCTTACAATTTCACGTCTCATATGGCTTTAATAGGGGCATATTCCCTTTAGGTCACCACGTTTCTGTAATAAAATAACACCTTACTTTTTACAGTAGTTTTGGAGATGCTCATGTCGGTGATTGGCCGTATTCACTCTTTTGAGTCTTGTGGAACCGTTGATGGTCCTGGCATTCGATTTATCGTTTTCATGCAAGGATGCCTGATGCGCTGCAAATACTGCCACAACCGTGATACGTGGGATCTGGATGATGGCCGCGAGGTCACCGTCGAAGAAATCATGAAAGAAGTGGTGACCTACCGTCACTTCATCAATGCCTCCGGTGGCGGTGTTACAGCATCCGGTGGTGAAGCTATGCTTCAACCTGAATTCGTCCGTGATTTCTTCCGTGCAGCAAAAGCCGAAGGCATTCATACCTGTCTGGATACCAATGGTTACATCCGCAAGCACACTGATGTCGTTGATGAAGTGTTGGATGCCACCGATCTGGTGATGCTGGACCTTAAACAAATGAACGACGAAATCCACAAAGATCTGATTGGCGTGTCCAACCGCCGCACACTGGATTTCGCCCGCTACCTGCATCAGCGTGGCCAGAAAACCTGGATTCGTTACGTGGTGGTTCCTGGCTACACCGACGATGAAGAGTCGGCACACCGTCTGGGTGAGTTCATCAAAGACATGGACAACATCGAGAAAGTCGAAATGCTGCCATACCACCAGCTGGGTGCCCACAAGTGGGAAGCGCTGGGTTACGAGTATGAGCTGAAAGATGTCAGCCCACCAAAGAAAGAAACCATGGAAACGCTAAAAGCGATTCTGGAAGGCTACGGCCACAAAGTGGTTTACTGATCGAGAAATCTTGTATGGCTTGAGCAAAGACTCAAGCCATTTTTTTATCCATCAGCGCCCACCGAAAACCCGCAAATCCAAGCGGTATCGTTAAAGCCAACACCAACAAAGGCGCGAGTAAGTCATCGACCCCGACGTACTCCACCCATCCTTTCAAAGCCATCAATCCAATGCCATATTGCGCCAAGCACACCAAGACAAAACGCAGCCATTTCCCGCAGGACAACTGAGTTTGAAATACCACCTTGGTATTGAGCACAAAAGACAACGCCACACCTATCTGCACAGAAAGGCTATAAGCCGTTGCGTAGTCGAAAAAAAGATGGAAGAAAGCATAGAGCCCGTAACCCAGCACAGTGTTAAAAATACCCACGCCTGAGAAACGTTTTAGCTGCCCTATCACAACCTTTGCCGGGCCAAGACTTCTACACTCTATTTTTCTGATCTGCGCCAACATCGCTTTTCTCTTTGATACCACGAACAGACAATCTATTCGATGGTCGGTAGAAAAAAGGTCAAAAGGAGATCATCTATCCGGCGACAAGTACTCCCTGTCATAGAATGTACGCAGCCAATGCGGACGATACACTGCCAGCAAAGTCACGGCCATGCCGTTGAGCAGCCCTTCCGGGAACCAGATCAACAGCGCCAGTGTCAGGTAATTATCGAGGATGGTATCCCAGCCATGAAGGCCAGACACCCAGTAACCTGTCGATACCGTGCAAAGGTGGAACACGATGGTAAAGGCCGCGTTAAGAAAACCAGCGATGAAGATATAGATAAACAGGTGATGACTAAGATACCGGTAGGAGAGCTGGAAAATCGCATAGCTGACCAAGGCAGGAAGCACCGCCGTGGTGAACGCATACAGCCCGACATCGGCAAACGCCAAAAGGCCAAAACCCACCATCAGAGTTAATGGAATCACTGAAATCCAGATAGCGATTCTCGGGCCATGACACAGCGTGAGCACTGTCATTCCCAGAAAGTGAATATCCAGCCCTTCGCTGATCCCCGCTTTCAATGCCCACAAACAAAACAGGATAATCCCACTGGCAAACACTAAGTGCTGATAGTCTTTTTCGGTACGCATTTTCTGCCAGCCAAGCGGCGATCGGCAAAGCCACAGCGACACCAGAAAACACGTCCAACCAAACACCTGCCAGTAAATCATCCTTGCTCCGTTATTCTTGGGCTCTGAGCTACAAAATCCAGTCACTTTTCAAGTTAAAAAAGCGTAACTAACCTGTGTCCAGATCAAAAAAACGACCTGCTCCAACTGTTAATCTGTGGCACATGAATTGCCAAACTTGCTCACTTCAAATCATTACTAAGAGACTGTTTGGATAAAGAATTTTTATCTTTCGAGGCCACTATTATGGAAATGACACACGCTCAACGTCTTATCCTATCTAATCAATACACGCTAATGTCCCAACTTGATCCACAAAACGCAGAAAAATATCGTCGTCTACAAACTATTGTAGAGCGTGGATATGCCCTGCAAATGCGTGAATTGGATAAAGACTTTGGCGACATGTCAGAAGAACTGTGCCGCCAGGTAGTTGATATCATGGAGATGCACCACGCACTTCAAGAGTCTTACCGCATGCTGGAAGATGGCACCCGTTGTGAGTGTGACGTGGATGCACGCCGCCTGCAGTTCTGGGGCTTTGATGCCGCGACGGAAGCACATCTGGTGAACTACGTGCGCTTCCTGACCGACGTAGAAGGTTTGTACCCACAATTCGACAAAGGCTCACACCACTTCAACAGCCAAACGCCAATGCTGGCGAAATACCAGCGCATGCTGCAGGTATGGCGCAACTGCCCTCGTCAGTACCACCTGTGTGGTAACGAGCTTTGCCAAATCGTGGGTGCGTAAGCGCCAAAAATCTGAATCAAAAGCCGCTGTTTTCAGCGGCTTTTCTGCATTTAAATTCCAATCATAAACCACTGTTTAAATTGAACTTATCTCGCACTGCATTGACACGGGGCTCGACAAGTAATTTTGATTGTCAGTGACAAATTAATTTATTTGCGCCCAAGCTAAATCGGTTGTCTAATCGCCACGCACCCAACCGGTTTTGATGATGCCGTCGAGGTGTATACGGGCTAGGTCGAGCAAATCAAACCTCTGATTTGCAATGTGCTGGAACAACCTCAAGTTGCAGTTTCCACGCAGACGAGCCGTTTTCTCTGTCATACCGTGCAGCAGTAAGCGCGGCCTTTTTAGGAATGGCAATGAAATCTATCGCAAACCACGCTGTTCAGGCTGAAGGCCTGAGTACTCTTTGCGACACCGCAGCTAACATCCACCCGCAAAACAAACCCCAGAACCTGTCGACTCATGTGCGCAGGAAACGGGCATCGTTAAAGCGAACACGGAGCGCGGAAACCGTGCTTTTTGAACTGTCGCTTCAGATGCCTGAGTAAGGTCTGCCAGCGTTACCCATTATTTTTATCTGGTACACAGCACCGGTGACGGCCACCTATTATCTGCCGTCAGCGGCGTTTCCTGTACCCAATCACCACTGAGGAACGAACATGAGTGATTGGTCTATCAATGACGCCCGCGATGTCTACAACACGCCTTACTGGGGTCAGGGTTACTTCGATATTAATTCACAAGGCGAGGTGATTGCCCGTCCGGATACCCAACAACCGGACAACAACATCGCGCTTTCAACGCTGGCTGATGAACTGATTGCCAAAGGCGCTTCTTTGCCTGTGCTGGTGCGTTTCCCAGAGATCTTGCACCACCGCGTAGACAGCCTGTGCACCCACTTCAACGATGCCATTGCTGACTACGGCTATGAAGGCGAGTACCTGCTGGTTTACCCGATTAAAGTGAACCAGCAAAAAGAAGTGGTTGGCGAAATCCTGAAAAGCCAATACGCCAGCCAGGAACGTCAACTGGGACTGGAAGCGGGCAGTAAGCCTGAGCTGATGGCAGTGCTGGCCATGGCGCGTCAGGCAAGCTCTGTGATCGTGTGTAACGGCTACAAAGACCGCGAATACATCCGTCTGGCACTGATAGGCGAAAAGCTGGGCCACGAAGTGTACATCGTGTTGGAGAAGCTCTCCGAGCTGGATACCGTGCTGGCAGAAGCCAAAGCGCTGGGCGTAAAACCACGTCTGGGTCTGCGTGCGCGTCTGGCGTCTCAAGGCAAAGGTAAATGGCAGGCAAGCGGCGGCGAGAAGTCGAAATTCGGTCTGTCAGCTTCTCAGTGTATGACGGTAATGGATCGCCTGCGTGAAAACGACATGCTGGATTCACTGCAACTGCTGCACTTTCATCTGGGCTCACAAATTGCCAACATCCGCGACGTACGCTCAGGTGTGAACGAAGCGGCGCGTGTATTTGCTGAGCTTTACCAAATGGGCGCGGGCATCACCACGCTGGACGTGGGCGGTGGTCTGGCAATCGACTACGAAGGCACACGTAGCCAAAGCAGTTGTTCCATGAACTACAGCCAGCGCGAGTACGCCAACAATGTCGTCTACACCATCGGTGACGTGTGTAAGGCATTCGACATCAAGATGCCGCGCATTATCTCTGAGTCTGGCCGTAACCTGACTGCGCATCACGCTGTGCTTATCACTGACGTGATGGGCGTTGAAAGCTACCAGCGCGAGGAAGTGTTTGCGCCGGCAGAAGATGCATCGCAGATCCTCCATAACATGTGGCGTTCTTTCAAAGACCTGAGCCAGTCGACTGACCAACGCTCGCTGGTAGAGATCTACCACGATAACCAGAACGATCTGGCGGAAGTACACATGCAGTTCGCCATGGGCTTGGTGAACTTTGCCGAACGCGCTTGGGCAGAACAAATCAGCCTGCGTATTTGTTACGAGCTGTCTTGCAAGATGTCCCACAAGAACCGCGCACACCGCCCGGTACTGGATGAGCTGAACAGCCGCTTGGCAGACAAGTTCTTCGTGAACTTCTCCCTGTTCCAGTCTCTGCCGGATGCATGGGGTATTGAGCAGGTGTTCCCTATCCTGCCGCTGTCGAAGCTGGATAAAGAGCCAGAAAGCCGCGCAGTGCTGCTGGATATTACCTGTGACTCTGACGGTGCCGTTGAGCAATACGTCGAAGGCCAAGGCATTGAAAGCACGTTGGCTGTACCAACGTGGAGCGATGAATCGCCATATCGCATCGGTTTCTTCCTTGTGGGTGCGTATCAGGAAATTCTGGGCGACATGCACAACCTATTCGGTGATACCGATTCTGCCGTTGTTCGCTGCAATAAAGATGGCGGCTACGAGATTGAATCTATCCACCACGGCGACACCGTGGGTGATGTGCTGCGTTATGTGCACTTGGAAGCTGACGAGTTCCTGAGCCAATACGAAGAAATGGTGAAAACCCTGCCAGAGCAGGAGCAAGACGCGATTCTGTCTGAGCTTTCTGAAGGTCTGAAAGGCTACACCTACCTCGAAGACATTCACCACAACCGTTAATGATTTCGGCTGCCTGCATTGCGGGCAGCCTCTTTTTCAAGGATTTATCAATGGCAACATTGGCCAACTACCCAGACTACTCCCTGTACGCCAACGCGTTCGGTTTCCTGCGCCAACCACTGGTGTTTAACCCACAAGGTTGCGATGCTGACGTGGTGATCACAGGCGTTCCTTTTGATATGGCAACCACGGGCCGCTCTGGCGCTCGCATGGGCCCAGGCGCGATTCGTCAGGCATCTACCAATCTGGCGTGGGAGAGCAAAAAATGGCCTTGGGATTTCTCCCTGACCAAAGAAATCAAAATCGCTGACTGTGGTGATTTGGTGTTTGATTGTGGCGATGCACGCAACATGAGCGAGCGTCTGGAAGCGCACGCCACCTGCCTGCTGGCAGAAGGCAAAACCCTGCTGACATTCGGCGGCGACCACTTCGTGACCCTGCCACTGCTGCGCGCCCACGCAAAGCAGTTCGGTGAAATGGCACTGGTTCACTTTGATGCCCACACTGACACCTACGATCAAGGCAGCGAGTTCGACCACGGCACCATGTTCTACACCGCGCCAAAAGAAGGTCTGATTGACCCACATGCGTCTATCCAGATTGGCATCCGTACTGAGCATAGCGACGAGCTGGGCTTCCAGGTGGTAGATGCAGCGACGGCAAACGATTGGTCAGTGGAACAAATCGTAGAAGCGATTAAAACCCGCGTTGGCGACCGTCCGGTTTACCTGACCTTCGACATCGACTGTCTGGATCCAGCTTACGCGCCGGGTACTGGAACCCCAGTTTGTGGTGGCCTGAGCACCGACAAGATCCTGAAAGTAATTCGCTCACTGCAAGGCATCAACCTAATTGGTATGGATGTGGTAGAAGTGGCGCCAGCCTACGACCATGCAGACCTGACCTCACTGGCAGCTGCGACGATAGCAACTGACCTGCTGTATGTTTGGGCGGCAAATCGTAAAGCGAAGTGATTGTGACTTTGTTGATGAAAAACACCTGCTTCGGCGGGTGTTTTTGTTTTCAGCACAGCTTGCTACGCCCAAGATGACAGGATAGTATCACTATAGTATCACTTTGGAGCTGCTGTTATGAAAGTCGAACTTGTTACATCACTGAAGCGTCAAGCAACCAAAATCCTCGCTGATCTGCACGATACAAAAGAGCCGGTATTGATTACAGAACACGGTAAGCCGTCAGCCTATCTTGTCGACGTTGAGGATTACGAGTTTATGCAGAACCGTTTAGCCATTCTTGAGGGTATTGCTCGGGGAGAGCGCGCTTTAGCTGAAGGTAAAACGGTTAGCCAGCAAGAAGCCAAGGATAAAATGTCGAAATGGCTGAAGTAATCTGGACGGAATCAGCGCTGTCAGATCTCAATGATATCGCCGAATACATCGCGCTTGAAAACGTCGTAGCGGCAAAGCACCTTGTTCAAACTGTGTTCGCTAGTATTGAACGATTAGAAGAGTTCCCTGAGTCAGGACGCACGCCACCAGAACTCGAAAACCTCAGCTATCGTGAAGTTGTTGTGAATCCTTGCCGCGTTTTTTACAAGCACGAAGGCGATAAGGTATTTGTTTTATTTGTCATGCGTGCAGAAAGAGATCTTCGAAAATTCCTGTTAAGCCAAAAGTAGCGAAGAAAAACACCCTCTATCTACACTCATCTATCACGCTATTATCGCTACTTTGCTTGAACCCTACAGCCCCACACCGTATCCTTGCCGCTCATTCATCCTTGCCGATATTTCGCTATGTCATCTTATCTTTGTCCGCTGTGCCAAGCGCCGCTGAACCTTTCTGACCGCACGTACAAATGCGCCAACAATCACCAGTTCGATCTGGCGAAAGAAGGCTATGTAAACCTGCTCCCTGTGCAGCATAAGCGTTCAAAAGATCCAGGTGACAACAAAGAGATGATGCAGGCTCGCCGCCAGTTTTTGGATGGTGGTCATTACCAGCCGATGCGCGATGCCGTCAGCGAATTGCTCACCTCACTGCTTGCTGGAAAAGACAGTGCGGAACTTTTGGATATCGGTTGTGGTGAAGGCTATTACACCAGCTACTTTGCGGATCAACTAGCTGACACTAAGGTGTTTGGTCTCGACATTTCCAAAGTGATGGTTCGCTATGGCGCCAAACGTTACCCAAATGTGGATTTTCTCGTTGCCTCCAGCCAGCGTTTGCCATTTGCCGACAACCAATTGGATGCCGTGGTGCGCATCTACGCGCCATGCAATGGCGACGAGCTAGCCCGTGCCGTGAAAGACAGTGGCTTGGTGGTAACGGTCACACCGGGGCCACGTCACCTTTATCAACTGAAAGCGGGCATTTACGACGACGTGCGCTTGCACGATGTGCCAGTGGAAGATTTACCGGGCTTTGAGCTGGAAACCGAGCAAACCGTCGCTTACCCAATGACGCTGAACAGCACTGATGCAACGACCTTGTTGCAAATGACGCCATTCGCTTGGCGCGCACCGGAAAGTCTGTGGCAAATCCTCAAAGACGCAGAGCAGTTTGACTGTGAAGCTGATTTCACGCTCCGTGTGTATCGCAAAACGTCTTAATTCGAATGGTAGGCCAGCAACAGTGCTGGCTTTTTTATAGGTTTTCTAAATCTATCGCCTTACAGGCAATTTTCTGTAGTGGCACCGCGCAACCCGGCGACAATGACATGATGTAGTCCACTGCTTTCACAATGTCTTCCTGCTGTATTTTCAGCATCTTGTCTATCCGCCCATCGTCCGTCATGTCTGTATCCACCACACTTGGGCATAAGCAGGTTACATCCACACCATGCGGAAGCATCTCTTCATACAAACTCTGGCTATAACTCACCACTGCTGCCTTGGATGCTGAATACACACCCAGTTTGCTGACGGGCGTCATCCCTGCGGTTGATCCTAAGATGAAAATCCTCCCAGCACCTTTTTCTTTCATGGCCTCTGCCACCTTGTTGGTGAAAACCAGCGATGACACCACATTCACCATAAAGACATCATGAATGGTCGATGCGGAGGCAAACGTGTTCCCAAATGCCAAGATACCCGCGTTGCTGACGAGAATGTCTGGAGCGCCGAACTCTTGAAGCAGTTTCTGCACTTCGCTATCCACCGCTTTAGCATCAGAGAAATCTAACTGAACGGATACCAAATCAGCTTCTGGATTCTGGCTTTCAATCCGCTGTCTCGCGCTATCCAAACTGTTCTCGTTTTTGGCAATCACCAATACCTTGTGTCCACCCTCCACAAAGTGCTGTGCCAACGCGAAACCAATGCCACGACTACCACCCGTTACCCAAACACGCTTTTGCACTCACTACTCTCCTGCTAAAAAACTTTTCCCGCCTGAAACTCTAGTCGCTGCAGAAAATTCTGCTGCTCGGTTGAGCTGACTTGGAACTAGAATTAAAGTCTTGAGTTTTAGGTGTAATTTAATTGGGCGGGAAAGCGATGACGGTGAAGAAATCAATAGGTACATGGCTACTCTGCAGCTTGCTTGCTGGATGCAGCCAACAATTGCATGGATTGTCATCCGAGCCGCTTTCAGGATCTCTCTACGATTATCAACTCACCACGGCTGATAACGCCCCGCTGACACTGGAAGCCTTCTCTAAAGAGGTCAAAGACGCTGATATCATTTTGGTTGGTGAATGGCACACCCACTCCGGTGTTCATCTCTTTCAAGCGCAACTCCTCGCCATGTTGAATTCAGCATACCCAGATGTGGCGCTCTCCATGGAGCAGTTCACGCGAAATGATCAGGCCGTGCTTGATGAATACCTCGCGGGCAAATTCGGTGAAAACAGTCTCCTTAGCAAAACCAGTAAATGGTCAAACTATGAAGGTAGTTATCGCCCATTGGTGGAATACGCCAAAGCCCACTCTGTCCCTTTGATAGCATCCAATGCGCCGATTGAAATCGTTCGTTGTATCGCCAAGGAAGGGAAAGGTTATCTAGACCAGCTACCACCAGAAAAGCGCCGTTTGGTGGCCGCCACACTCAGCGATGGTGATTCGCCGTATAAAGAGAAATTCTTGGCTGCCATGTTCCATGGCGATGAGGAAAAAACCGAGAATCAGTATCTGGCGCAATTGGCGTGGGACGACACCATGGCGGAGAGCATTGTGAACTATCTGGCCGAACACCCATATGACAAAGTCATGCACATTGCCGGTGCGTTCCATGTTGAAAATGGACTGGGTATTGCGGCGCGTATTACCGCCAGAAATCCAGAGTTGAAGGTAGCTATTGTTTCACCTCAGTCTGAGGAGCAGCCTCTCGGGAAAGAGATAAAAGATTTCCGGTTAGTGGTCAATCCGCTGCCACCTCAGTGGCTCTCTGACGATGAAATGAATGCGGCGATGAAAGAGATGCGACACAGCTATTCAGGGAAAGATATTGACTGCGAATAGGTCAGTTTCTTGTGTTACTGAATCATTCGACATCACCTGCCTGCCTCAATTTCATAACACTCGCTTCATTGAAGGCCAGTTTTACACGTACGTATTGTGAAAACATGACCACGAGTTAGAAGCTAAACACTTCATACTTTATTCAATATACGAAGTGGATTCGCTGCGTCCAATATTGCCTTGATTAATATAGGGACACTCAAGGCAATATAATGTTTATCCAGAAAAAACTAATAGAAACAGTAGGCACTAGCACATCTAAGGCGCTCTTTTTCTCACTCGGCGCGGCGACCCTTTCCTCTCAGGCTTTCGCTGTTGGTATCAGTGACGCCAAGTTCATTGAACTTGGTGGTTCACTCTCAAACGATCAAGCCACGGTCAGAAAAGTTTACGACCATTTAAACCAAATCTCGCGTGAACAAAGATTCGATGCAGTGGGCCGCATCATTGCAGGCGGTGCGCTTTGCACTGCCACCTGGCTGGGTAATGAGGGAGACAAAGCCGTCATCCTCACAGCCGCTCACTGTGTGCTAGGAGATAACAAAGATCAGGAATCTGTTTATACCGGACAGAATGTTTCTTTCCGCACAGGGGATGGCCGACTTATCGCCTCTGGCACTGCGACGACCCACTTTATCGGCTACACGGGCTGTCACTCTGACATCGCGATTGTCAAAGCTCCCCTCCTTACTTCTCCGATCAATGCTCAGGGTGGTGCAGTTCCTCAACCTGTCATTGCTGACGCGCCAGATTTCAATCAATACGTGGGCAAACCCATGACGCTTGCAGGTTACGGTATTCAAGGTACACCTAGTCTTGGAACAGTATCCAGCGGCCGAGCGTATGGTTTAGGGCATATTTCACGCGATGTTGGTGGCTGTCTTAGAAATCCAGCCAACACAGAAGAGGCTTGGGCGTTTGGTGCACCAGGTGATAGCGGTTCCGCCACTTGGCAATGGCGTGAAGGCCAGTTTGTCGGTGTGGGGGTAACTTCGTGGTGGGCGGGTTGGAATGGCCGCCAGTCGGGCCATGGCCGTGTTGCACCTTATCAGGCTTGGATGAAAAAAACATACCCTGAAATAAACACAGTCACTCGTACCCGTACGTTGACTGAAGACGAAAACGTGATCCTGAATGACGTAGAAGCGCGGGTTAATGGCACCGTTTATTATCTAGCGGGAAACAACGTTTCTGGCCCCACGTCAGGTAAATGGGTTTACCCAAGAGGCTTCTCGGCGCTTTCCGTGGCTATGGTGAACCAAACGACAGGTCAAACTCATCACATCAAACTCCGCGCACAACGTCAGACTTGGTGTGGCTGGGGTGAAATTAACAATGGCGTTTACTGTTCACCGGATGCAACCAAGGGTGGGTTAAAAGTTTGGTTTGATGCCAACGATAACACCGCTGCGCCTGCTGGCTTGTATCAAGGCGATTTCTCTCTCACAGCAAAAGGCTGGCATGATCACAGCTACAGCGCTGACATTGCACTGAAAGCCAATATCCTTGTCGGTAGTCATTCAACGTTGGAAGGCACAGTCACCGCTTCTTCTGCAGCGACGACTATTCGCTATGACAGCACAGTCAACGGCTCGGTCTATTACTTGCCTGAAGGTAATGTTCAAAGCGACGCAAGCGGTAGGGTTTGGAGTGGACAGTTCAACACATGGTCGTCACTGCAAGTTCCCGTCGTCAACAAAACCACCAAAGAGTCTGCGACTATCGTCCTGCGTGCGTCCCGTTATGTTGGCTGTGGCTGGAGCGTAATGAACAACGGTGTTTACTGCTCCAATGGCGCAAACTACGGGCAGCTCCGAGTCTCTTACCATCCAGAAGACAATGCGACACTTCCTGCCGGTGATTATGAAACCTTGTTTAACATCCGCGCACGCGGTTGGCACTCAGACTTTAATAAGCTGCTGACCTTCAAGCTTGACGTAGAGAAAGGTGCTCAGTGAAAACGTCACTGATTTATCTGGCACTGGCTGGAACCCTGATTTTCTTCGCTATCAGGCTGTTTGAGCCTGCCGCGCCCGATGAAAGTGTCGCCATTGTCGTTGAAGACTCGGGGGCCTCTGTCCCCGACTCTTCACGTGCTTTGACACTAGCAGACAAAGCAGAGCCGACCGTTTCTGCTGCTGTCTCTTCAACACAAAGCAATGAAGCAGCCAATATTCACATCATGGCCCCAGAATCTGACACTGTGGATGAATATTTGGCAGATGTCGCGCTCCTTCCACCAACAAGCAGCAGCGACGAACGAGCGCAAAAAGAAGAGAGCACCCAGGAGTTTTTTGATGCTGAGATACCCCTTTGGCAACCTGTATCTTCTGCAAAGTCTGTGTTTGAAAACTACGGGGCAGTCGTGTCGCTCAGTGAAGAGCACTTCATCGAGTTTGATGAGTCCTTACTTGAAACACTGGAGGTTGGGCAACGCTTTACCTTGCCCAAGTTGGGAGAAAGCCGTCAGCAGGTAATCGTCACGCAACAGGAATATTGGAAACATGGCGCCACCAACTGGGTATTCGTTGATAACAATGGCCAACCTGCTGGCAACCTGACAAAGACTCAAGATGGCATTGAAGGTATTTTTCAAATGCCGGATGGTGTTTATCACCTTCTCACCCGAAACGGCGTAGGTTGGATAGCTGACGAGGCCACGCTTATCAGCGCAAGCGAGCAAGCTTTCACGCGATTGGATGCCAACTAAGCAAACAAAAACGCCCCAGCACAAGCCGAGGCGTTTTTTCTTTCGGGCAAAGTTAGAACCAGCGTTCCAGCGAGGACTTATCTAACTGTTTAAATGCGCGGTTCAGGGTTTGAGCCAGCTCTTTGTAACGTGGGCGGCTTTTCATTGGCTGCACGGCCCCGCCTTCGCTGACAATCTTCTCATGCAATTCGCGATACCAACCCGCCAGCGCAGGAGGCAGTTGTGTTTCACGACGTTTCCCCAACCACCACATACCTTGTAGCGGCAAACTCAGTGCAAACAAAGCCATGATCATGGCTTGCGGCAAACCTGAGTAGTTATTGAAGGCCATTTGCATCAACACGCTGATGACGGCAACAGCAGGCATCACTTTAATCGCAAACTGGGTTGCACGGATTACTCGGTTTTCCGGGAACATTGGTGCCAGCTCTTTTCGAACTGGCCATTCCGTCATGTACTTCTGACCATCACGGAACGCGTTCCACATTGATTTATTACTCATATGGCGCATACCTCTCAAGCGATGTCTCTGTATCATCGGCTAAAAACTTGCTGCAATCTTTAAAACAAAGTTGATAAACATTAATTCAAATCAATTAAGACTCAAAAATTTTTGTTATCTGGCGCAAGTATCGCTAGACTTAGCCGACCTAAATCAATTGTTGCTCGGATTTGATTATCTCGCAACCACTGAAACGCCAAATGGATGACCGGCAGCGCAACAAATCACCAAAGATGGTGGGCCTGTAGGACAATCTGTCTGGCGTTTTTCGTTGCGTACCCGGATATGTTGACCGGTGTGGCAAAAAACTGTTTCAGAAAATGAAGCAGTCACACCTCAAAGCTCAAACCTTGTTGAGTCATAAGGTCCAATACGTGAATTCTTCGAACATCAATCACTGATGTGACGGAAAACCGAATTGGACAGTCATGTGACGCAAAACAGGATGGGCGCGACGCAGTGGGTATCTATCAAAGGACTGATGAGCGATGTATCTATTCCGCGACAAATTTTGCTAAAAGTTTTTCTGGGACGGTTAGTGTGACGTTAATCAACTATCCTTCTCCGATTAGTAAACACCATCTACTTTACACGAATAGGTAGTCTCAAATGTCTAAGCTGGTTCTTGTTCTTAACTGCGGCAGCTCTTCGCTGAAATTCGCAATCATCGACGCACAATCAGGTGATGAGCACCTGTCAGGTCTGGCAGAATGTCTGCACCTGCCAGAAGCACGCATTAAGTGGAAATTGGACGGCAAACACGAAGCTCAACTGGGCGAAGGTGCTGCACACAAAGAAGCACTGAGCTTCATCGTTGAAACCATTCTGGCTTCTAAACCAGAACTGGCTGAAAACCTGGGCGCAATCGGTCACCGTGTTGTTCACGGCGGCGAGCAGTTCACTAAGTCTGCACTGATCTGTGATTCAGTACTGAAAGGTATCGAAGACGCTTCTAGCTTCGCACCTCTGCACAACCCTGCGCACCTGGTAGGTATCGAAGCAGCGAAAGCAGCATTCCCTACTCTGAAAAACGTAGCGGTATTCGACACTGCGTTCCACCAGACTATGCCTGAAGAAGCATTCCTGTACGCACTGCCATACAAGCTGTACAAAGAGCATGGTATCCGTCGTTACGGCATGCATGGTACTTCTCACTACTTCATCGCTCAAGAAGCAGCGGCTCAGCTTGATAAGCCAGTTGAAGAACTGAATATCATCAACTGTCACCTGGGTAACGGCGCATCTGTGTGTGCAATCAAGAACGGTAAATCTGTAGACACTTCTATGGGTATGACTCCGCTTGAAGGTCTGGTAATGGGTACCCGTTCTGGTGACCTGGACCCAGCAATCATCTTCCACCTGCACGATGCACTGGGTTACAGCGTTGAGCAAATCAACAGCATGCTGACCAAAGAATCTGGCCTGATGGGTCTGACCGAAGTGACTTCTGACTGCCGTTTCGTTGAAGACAACTACGGCGCGAAAGAAGAAGCGACTCGCGCAATGGACGTTTTCTGTCACCGTCTGGCGAAATACGTTGCTAGCTACACTGCATGTCTGGACGGCCGTCTGGACGCGATCGTGTTCACTGGCGGTATCGGCGAGAACTCTGGCCCAATCCGTGAGCTGGTTCTGAACCGTCTGGCTCTGCTGGGTGTTGAAGTTGACCAAGAGCGCAACCTGAAAGCTCGCTTCGGCGGCGAAGGCGTTATCACTACTGATAGCAGCCGTGTTCCAGCAATGGTTATCTCTACCAACGAAGAGCTGGTTATCGCACAAGACACTGCACGTCTGGCTGAAATCTAATCGCCATTTGATGCAAACATGCGGCTGATCAATGTGGTCAGCCGTTTCAATTTGGCAAAGTTATCTGACTGTCTGCCAAACTGAATTATTAACAAAACCCGCGTCTGTGGGTTTTGCTTCCTACATAGTAAAGAGGAATCAAGCGTGTCCCGTACTATTATGCTCATTCCAATCGGCACAGGTGTCGGTCTGACCAGCGTTAGCCTGGGCGTACTGCGTGCGATGGAACAAAAGGGCCTTCGCGTCTCATTTTTCAAGCCTATCGCCCAGCCTCGCCATGGCGATAACCAGCCTGACCTGACAACAACCATCATCGAAGCAAACAGCGACATGAAAGTGGCAGAGCCGCTGACCATGGCAAACGCTGAAGCGCTGATCCGTACCGATCAGACTGACGTGCTGATGGAAGAAATCATCGCCCGCTTTAAAGAAGCAACTGCTGAAGCAGAAGTGGCGCTGATTGAAGGTCTGGTACCTACACGTAACCATCCTTTCGCGAACCAGGTTAACTACGAAATCGCGAAAACGCTGGATGCGGAAATCGTGTTCATCACCACTCCGGGTACTGACAACCCTGCGCAACTGAAAGAGCGTATTGAAGTTGCTGTATCTAACTTCGGTGGTAGCAAGAATTCAAACATCGCAGGCGTTGTGATCAACAAACACGGCGCACCGGTGGATGAGCAAGGTCGTACCCGTCCTGATCTGTCTGACATCTTCGACGACAACAATGCGGCGAAAGGCAGCAATGTTGAAGTGATGGAGATCTTCAACTCCAGCCCAATCCGCGTTCTGGGTTGTGTGCCTTGGAGCATCGATCTGATTGCGACACGTGCGAGCGATCTGGCGAAGCACCTGAATGCTGAGATCATCAACGAAGGTGAAATCAACACCCGTCGTATCAAGAGCATCACTTTCTGTGCGCGTTCAATCCCTAACATGGTTGAACACTTCCGCGCAGGCTCTCTGCTGGTGACTTCTGCTGACCGTCCTGACGTTATCGTTGCCGCGTGTCTGGCTGCGATGAATGGTCTGGAAATCGGTGCCCTGCTGCTGACTGGCGGCTACAGCATCCCAGAACAGCTGAACGGTCTGTGCGAGCGCGCATTCCAAGCAGGCCTACCAGTGTTCACCACTGCGGGTAACACCTGGCAGACGTCTCTGAACCTGCAAAGCTTTAGCCTGGAAGTTCCAGCTGACGATAAAGAGCGTGTAGAGTTCGTTCAAAACCACGTTGCAGCTCACGTTGACGGCAACTGGATTGAGTCTCTGTCTGAAGGCGCTGCTCGTGCACGTCGTCTGAGTCCACCGGCATTCCGTTACCAGCTGACTGAGCTGGCGCGTAAAGCGGCTAAGCGTATCGTTCTGCCAGAAGGCGACGAGCCACGTACCGTAAAAGCGGCAGCTATCTGTGCTGAGCGTAAAATTGCGGAATGTGTGCTGCTGGGTAACCCAGAAGAAATCAAGCGTGTTGCAGATCAGCAAGGCGTGGTTCTGGGTGCTGGCGTCACCATCATCGACCCTGAAGCAGTTCGTGAGCAATACGTTGCGCGTCTGGTTGAGCTGCGTAAGAACAAAGGCATGACCGAAGTTGTAGCGCGTGAGCAACTGGAAGACACCGTAGTACTGGGTACTATGATGTTGGAAGCGAACGAAGTACACGGCCTGGTATCTGGTGCGGTTCACACCACAGCAAACACCATCCGTCCACCGCTGCAAATCATCAAGACTGCGCCAAGCGCGTCTCTGGTGTCTTCTGTGTTCTTCATGCTGCTGCCTGACCAGGTTCTGGTATACGGTGACTGTGCGATCAACCCAGATCCAAACGCAGAGCAACTGGCTGAAATCGCTATTCAGTCTGCCGATTCTGCAGCGGCATTCGGCATCGAGCCTCGCGTCGCAATGATCTCTTACTCTACCGGTACTTCTGGTCAGGGTGCAGACGTTGAGAAAGTACGCGAAGCAACGCTGATTGCTCAGCAGAAACGTCCTGATCTGATGATCGACGGTCCTCTGCAGTACGACGCCGCTATCATGGAAAACGTGGCAGCTTCTAAAGCGCCAAACTCTCCAGTAGCAGGTAAAGCGACCGTATTCGTATTCCCAGACCTGAACACCGGTAACACCACTTACAAAGCGGTACAGCGTTCAGCGGATCTGGTTTCAATCGGTCCAATGCTGCAAGGTATGCGTAAGCCTGTTAACGACCTGTCTCGTGGCGCACTGGTAGACGACATCGTTTACACCGTTGCACTGACTGCGATTCAAGCAAAACAAGCTGAAGATGCAGAAGCGGCAGCTGAATAGGCTCTCTGACTTCTAGAAGAAAAGCCGACGCTATTGCGTCGGCTTTTTTTATGTTCATTTGGGAGCAACTGGGGTTATCCAGTTTTCTTCTTCAGCGCCTTGAGGTGTTCTTCTGCCGTCAGGAAATCAAACTGATTCACTGATTCCTGCAAACGCTTAAATTCCTCAAGTTGGTTGAACCATTGCGGAAGGTCTTTTGACAGCGAAGACAGCTTATCCTGCACGCCAATATCAAACTCTTGCAGACTTGTCTGCAAAGCATTGATTTGTTCAATCAGATACGCATCCAATGGCTTAATTTCTTCCTGAACCACTGGTTCTGCTTCCACTGACGCTGAGCTTAAAGCAATTTCATCAAATTTATCTATAGCAGCTGTGATCAGGTTTTTCAGTTCATTCACATCCGCTTCAGTGACAGCTTCGCCCGAGTTATATTTATCCTCAAGTCCGGAAGCTATCTTGGCGATTTCATCCGCGCCAATATTACTCCCCGCTCCTTTACACGAATGGGCCAGTATCGCTTTCTCACTGTTGTCAGCATCTGATAGTAATTGATCCATCGCTGCTTTTTGGGAAGTCAGGAACAGCGACAGGATTTTGAGGTACTTGGCTTTGTTGCCACCCAGTCGTTGCACCCCCTCACCAAGATTGATGCCGGGCACGTTATCAACCATCAGATCAAACATTGTATCGTCGTATTCCATGTTTACTCTCCTTCGGGTCCGTTCAGCGTCCTCAGCTTCCGCATCAACGGTTGACTCCCCTTTAGGTTCTGGTGTTTCGGCAACGGTATCGACCACTTCCGTCGTCGCTTCAATCTCTGCTTCTTCCACCTCTTCAGCTATTTCCGAGGTGTCTTCGGCTTTTTCCGGCTCTGGTTCTGGTTCTGGTTCTG
>NZ_LASY01000104.1:0-22239 GCF_000973155.1 Grimontia sp. AD028
TGTTAAAGAACGTTGACTTGGTAGCTTGCTCTGCGAGCCGCTTGCCGTGTCGATGAGGCGCATTATAGAGTGTTCACTTTCGTTGGCAATAGCAAAAACCAAATAATTTTCAAAAATCGATTCAAATGGTCACAAAGTCGGCAAAAACAGCAAAAATGAGTATTTATCCAGCAACTTTCACCCTAAAAGTGCAAAGAAAAATGAAATGAAGCACACCTTCCCCCCCATATACAGTAGGGACTGCGTTTAAGAAGTCGCTGATGAGCCCAATAATCATCGAGCCTTCTCTTATCACTAGTAATTAGAACGGAAGAGATAGGGAACAAAGCATCATTAAATAGGGGGTTAGAGTAGAAGAACGTAATAAAGAGGAGTTTTTGGCGTGGAAACAGAAAAGCATATAACGAAAAAAGCCCCAGTCTTTCGACTGGGGCTTTTCCGGAAATTGGTGCCCGGGGCCGGACTTGAACCGGCACAGTTATTCACCGGCGGATTTTGAATCCGCTGCGTCTACCAATTTCGCCACCCGGGCAAGTGCGAGCAATTATACGCAAGCAATGGGTTGAAGCAAGCCTATAATTCACAAAACCTTCTCGATCGGTTCTTTTTTCACCACAGTGCTATAAACACACGCTATCTGGCCTATTTTTACGCATTCAACACTGCCGATTAGGCTGGTAAACTACACACAGTACTCATTTCTAGGACAGAACAATGGCTCAATCATCGACACAGTACAGCGTACCCAAGGGCGCTAGCTTTTTCCGCCGCTTCGGCGCCTGGCTTTATGACTTTCTCGTACTCATCGCTGTGGAGATGTTAGCAATCGCATTAGTCGTCGGTGCCGTAGCTATCGCTGTGCAACTGGGACTTTCTATTGATGGCTATGAAGATGTCAGCGATTACCTGACACGCAACCCAGCTGTCAGCCCTTTCTTTACTATCTATGTGTTTGCTATTGCAGCTGGCTTTTATGGTTACTTCTGGACCCGAGCAGGACAGACAGTTGGGATGAAAGCATGGAAGCTTAAAGTCATCAGTGAGTTTGGTGGGAACATCACCTTTACCCAAGCCCTTATCCGAATGGCAACTTCTTGCTTAGGTATTGGCAACCTGCTGGCTCTGTTTGACCGAAACAACCGCGCGTTTCAGGATCACTTCTCCAACAGTCAGGTGATTAAAGTCGATACGATTAAATAATTCGTAAGAATGCTGATAATAAAGAGCGAGCCAACAGGCTCCCTCTCTTGTTTTACAGTCTGATATCGTCTCGTCAGAGTTTTCGGTTTAGCAGATAAAGTGTCACACCGATAAAAGCCAGACTCGGTGCCACCGCACCAACAAATGGCGGCAGCTTGTAGACCAGTGTCATTGGGCCAAAGACTTCATTAGATATATAGAAGGCGAAACCAAAGATCACACCGGATAGCACCCTCGCCCCCATGGTCACTGAACGCAACGGTCCAAAGACAAAGCTAAGCGCCAACAACATCATGACACCAATCGACAAAGGCTGAAGCGCTTTACGCCATAACGCCAACTCGTAACGGGAAGCATCTTGCTCTGATGCTTTCAGGTAATCCACGTAACTGTAGACACCACTGAGAGAGAGCTCTTCAGGCTTCACCGTCACAATCGCGAGCTTCTCCGGTGTCAGTGTGGTTTTCCATGCCAGCTCTGCTTCTTTGGTTTCACTGATCTTCACCGGGCCATCGAAGTGCGTCACTGTCACTTTCTCCAGCATCCAACTGTCTTTATCCAGGTATTTAGCTTGCTCTGCGAAAACCTGAGCCTGCAGGTTTTGGGTGTCATCGAACTTCCAGATATTCACACCCGTCAGTGATTCTTTCTGATCAGTACGCGCAATATAGATGAAGTCAGCCCCGTCTTTTGCCCATACGCCGGTTCTCACCGACATCACGTTACCGCCAGATTTAGCGAAGGCGCGGAGTTCACGCGCAGCTTTCTGAGCATCGGGCGCGCCCCACTGCCCCAGCGCCAGTACTACCAGCATCAGAGGCATGGCGGTTTTCAGTACCGACAGGCCGATATCCAACTTAGAAAAGCCCGCCGCTTGCATCACCACAAGCTCAGAGCTTGAAGCCAGCGTGCCCAGTCCAATCAAGGCACCCAAAAGCACAGCCATTGGGAAGAACATTTCAATATCGCGCGGCATACTGAGTAGCACGTACTGAATCGCCGTCATCATGGTGAAGGTCCCTTCACCCACAGAACGCAGTTGCTCAACAAACTTGATGATGGCAGACAGGCCAACCAGTGTTGCAAGACACAAGGTTGTTGTCGCGATAATTGTGCGGCCTATATAAAGGTCGAGGATCTTAAACATTAGGCCGCTCTCCTCAATCTGTATTTCAATTTACGCATTGGCAGGCTATCCCAACTGATCAGCATTAACGCCACCAGCAACGCCAATATGTTTACACTCCAAAGACCAATCTCAGGTGGTAACTTGCCCTCCTCTACCGCAGATTTCGCCGCACTAATAGAAAGGAAGTAAGCCAGATAAATTAACACCGCAGGAAAGAGTTTTGCGAAACGTCCCTGACGCGGGTTCACCGCGGAAAGCGGTACCACTATCATGGTCATCAATGGGATACACAGCACCAGAGAGATACGCCATTGAAGTTCAGCCTGAGCGCGTGCCGATGGTTCATTAATCAAAGTCTGGGTAGGAACAGCATCCCAATCACGATGTTTCTGGCGCACTTCACGCTGACCAATCAGCACCTGATAGTTCTCGTAATCTGTCACCGTGTAATCGAGTAAGGTCGGCACACCTTCATAGCGCATACCGCCATTCAGGTCGAGCACCTGACGTCCATCAGGTAATTCTGAGATATAACCTTTCTCTGCCACAACAACGTTGGGGCGCAAGGTGCCGCGAGGTACAGGTTGTGCAATAAACACTTTATGGAGATCTTTGCCTTCTCCGGTGATCTCGCTGACAAAAACCACAGCCTGTCCATCTGGCGTGGTTTGGATTTGCCCCTGCACCAAAAGCTCAAGACCTGTATCCGCCTCGAGCGTTTCCATCACTTTGATTTCTTTGTCATTTGCCCATGGCGTTAACCATAAGGCGTTGAAGGCCGCCACCGTACCTGTAATCACCGCCAAATACAGCGCTGCACGGATCAAAAACTTGTTTCCGATACCCGTCGCATTCATGACGGTAATTTCACTTTCTGCGTACAAACGCCCAAAAGTAATCAAAATACCGATATAGAGGCTGAGCGGCAGCATCAACATGCCCATCGACGGCATGTACAACCCGACAAGAGTTAACACATCACTGCCCGGAATTGAGCCATCTGTAGCGTTGGCCAGCACTCGGATAAATTTCTGGCTAAAAAAGACCAGAAATAGCACAAACAGCACCGCAAGTTGCGTTTTCACTGTTTCTCGGATCAAATACCGAACAATAATCACGGCGTTTTACCTTTAGAAAACTTGTTTTTTTACTCGAATCGCTATAGTTTTTCGGTAAATTAGTTATTTTTTAATCTTTCGGCCAAGTGTTGGCCTGCTTAATGAAATTTACGTCGAACACAGTTTCGAGTTCCGATAAAGCGGGCATTATCCAACATTTAGCCTCACTTGTCTTTAGGATGTAGGAGTACGCATGGAGTTCAGTGTAAAAAGCGGGAGTCCCGAGAAACAGCGCAGTGCATGTATCGTTGTAGGTGTGTTTGAACCACGCCGCCTGTCACCAGTGGCAGAACAACTTGATAAAATCAGTGACGGTTACATCAGTAGCCTGCTGCGCCGTGGTGACCTCGAAGGAAAGCCTGGCCAGATGCTGCTATTGCACCACGTTCCTAATGTGCTGTCTGAGCGTGTGCTTCTGGTTGGTTGTGGTAAAGAGCGTGAACTCGGTGAGCGCCAATACAAAGAAATCATCAAAAACACCATCAACACGCTGAACGAAACGGGCTCAATGGAAGCGGTTTGCTTCCTGACTGAATTGCACGTGAAAGGCCGCGACACCTACTGGAAAGTGCGCCAAGCGGTTGAGAGCACGAAGGACAGCCTCTACACCTTCAACCAATTCAAGAGCGTGAAGCCAGAAACCCGCCGCCCGCTGCGTAAACTGGTGTTCAACGTACCAACACGTCGTGAACTGAATCTGGGTGAGCGCGCAATTGCACACGGTCTGGCGGTTGCTTCCGGTGTGAACGCATGTAAAGACCTTGGCAACATGCCACCAAACGTTGCAAACCCAGCGTACCTTGCCTCTCAAGCGCGCCGTCTGGCGGATGACTTTGAAAAAGTCAGCACCAAGATCATTGGCGAGCAAGAAATGAAAGAGCTGGGCATGACCTCTTACCTGGCTGTAGGCCAAGGCTCGAAAAACGAGTCCATGATGTCCATCATGGAGTACAAAGGTCACCCAGACCCAGATGCAAAACCAATCATTCTGGTAGGTAAAGGCCTAACGTTCGATGCTGGCGGTATCTCATTGAAGCCGCCTGCTAACATGGACGAAATGAAGTACGACATGTGTGGTGCTGCTTCTGTATTCGGTGCAATGAAATCTCTGGCGAAGCTGGATCTGCCTATCAACGTGGTTGGGGTACTGGCGGGTTGTGAAAACATGCCTGATGGAAATGCTTACCGTCCTGGCGATATCGTGACCACCATGTCAGGACAAACTGTTGAAGTACTCAACACTGACGCAGAAGGCCGCTTGGTGCTTTGTGACGCCCTGACTTACGTTGAACGCTATGAGCCAGAGTGTGTCATTGACGTGGCGACCCTGACTGGTGCATGTATCGTGGCACTGAGCCACCACATCAGCGGTCTGATTTCTAACCACAACCCACTGGCACACGAAATTGTCAATGCGTCAGAGCAGGCGGGTGACCGTGCGTGGCGTCTACCAATGACAGAAGAGTACCAAGAGCAACTCAAGAGCCCGTTTGCTGATATGGCAAACATCGGTGGCCCTGGTGGCGGTACCATCACCGCGGGTTGTTTCCTGTCACGTTTCGCGAAGAAGTACAACTGGGCACACCTCGATGTAGCCGGTACTTCGTTCAAAGGCGGACAGAACAAAGGCGCAACAGGTCGTCCTGTCCCATTGCTGGTCCAGTTCCTTCTGAACCGTTCTGGCCTTGAAGTCGCAGAGTAAAACTGCACAAAGAGAAAAGGAGGCCTCGGCCTCCTTTTTTGTTGCTGCTTTTAGTTGCGTGAGTGAGCAACTCGCCGCACACTGAGCCGAAAACAATGGCGTTATCAATACCGAAAAAATGGCTAAAGAGGGAAATCGATGACAGGCATGGCGACCTTCTACTTACTGGATGAATCGCAAGACCAACCAACACAACAAATGTTGGACAAGGTTAGTCAGCTCTCTGCCCTTTTCTGTCAGCAAGGTATGAAAGCGTTCATCATGGCTGAAGATAGAAAACAAGCCGAAGCAATCGATGAACGGCTCTTTCAGCAAACCACGGAATACTTTGTGCCTCATAACCTCGTTGGCGAAGGTCCACGGGGAGGAGCACAGGTTGAAATTGGTTGGCCGGGTGTACGCCATGCTGGCCACCGCCAAGTGCTAATAAATCTGGCGCAAGAAGCAGCAACTTTTGCGCCTTCCTTTGCACAAGTGGTAGACTTCGTGCCTTGCGAAGAAGCTCTCAAGCAACAGGCTCGGGAACGCTACAAAATTTACCGCATGGCGGGGCGTCAAATGCGTACCCTCGCCATTGAAGAAATGTCCTATTAAATCAGTCCATCAAGAGCGCTATGGAAAAGACATACAACCCAACATCAATTGAAAAGGCGCTGTACCAGCGCTGGGAAGAGGCTGGCTACTTCAAGCCTCACGGTGATACATCAAAAGCTGCTTACAGCATCATGATCCCACCACCCAACGTCACGGGCAGCCTGCACATGGGCCATGCGTTTCAGGACACCATCATGGATACCCTGATCCGCTGCGAGCGCATGAAAGGCAAAAACACCCTGTGGCAGGTCGGTACTGACCACGCAGGTATCGCGACCCAAATGGTTGTTGAGCGCAAGATCGCGGCAGAAGAAGGCAAAACCAAGCACGACTACGGCCGTGACGCTTTCATCGACAAGATCTGGGAGTGGAAAAGCGAATCCGGTGGCACAATCACCAAGCAGCTGCGCCGTCTGGGTGCGTCTGTAGACTGGGATCGTGAGCGCTTCACCATGGATGATGGCTTTTACGCTGCTGTTCAGGAAGTGTTTGTACGTCTGTATGAAGATGACCTGATCTACCGCGGCAAGCGTCTGGTTAACTGGGACCCGAAACTGCACACGGCTATTTCCGATCTGGAAGTAGAAAATAAGGACGTGAAAGGTCACATGTGGCACTTCCGTTACCCACTGGCCGACGGCGTTAAAACTGCTGACGGTAAAGACTACATCGTGGTTGCAACTACCCGTCCAGAAACCATGCTGGGCGATACCGGTGTAGCAGTTAACCCAGAAGATCCACGTTACAAAGATCTTATCGGTAAAGAAATCATCCTGCCAATCGTTGACCGCCGTATTCCAATTGTGGGCGACGAACACGCAGACATGGAGAAAGGCACAGGTTGTGTGAAGATCACCCCTGCGCATGACTTCAATGACTACGAAGTTGGCAAGCGTCACCAGCTGCCAATGATCAACATCCTGACGTTCAACGCAGACATCCGCGACGCAGCCGAAGTGTTCAACACCAACGGCGAAGCGAGCGATGTATACAGCACTGACCTGCCGGAGAAATACCGTGGCATGGAGCGTTTCGCTGCACGTAAAGCGATCGTTGCTGAGTTCGAAGAACTGGGCCTGCTGGACGAAATCAAAGATCACGACCTGACTGTTCCTTACGGCGACCGTGGTGGTGTTGTTATCGAACCAATGCTGACTGACCAATGGTACGTTCGCACTGCGACACTGGCACAACCTGCGGTTGAAGCGGTAGAAAACGGCGACATCCAGTTCGTGCCTAAGCAATACGAGAACATGTACTTCTCGTGGATGCGTGACATTCAAGACTGGTGTATCTCTCGTCAGCTTTGGTGGGGTCACCGCATCCCAGCTTGGTACGACAACGACGGCAATGTTTACGTTGGTCGTAACGAAGAGGAAGTTCGCGAGAAGAATGGTCTTGCACCCGTTGTTGTTCTGCGTCAGGACGATGACGTTCTGGATACCTGGTTCTCATCTGCACTGTGGACATTCGGTACACTGGGCTGGCCACAAGAAACGCCAGAACTGAAAACCTTCCACCCGACTGATGTACTGGTAACCGGTTTCGACATCATCTTCTTCTGGGTTGCGCGCATGATCATGATGACCATGCACTTCATGAAAGATGAAGATGGCAAGCCACAAGTACCGTTCAAGACGGTTTACGTCACGGGTCTGATCCGTGACGAAAACGGCGACAAGATGTCGAAGTCTAAAGGTAACGTACTTGACCCGATCGACATGATCGACGGTATCGATCTCGAGTCACTGGTAGAAAAACGTACTGGTAACATGATGCAGCCACAACTGGCAGCGAAGATCGAAAAGAACACCCGTAAGACCTTCGAAAACGGCATCGAAGCCTACGGTACTGATGCACTGCGCTTCACTCTGGCTGCCATGGCTTCAACAGGTCGTGACATCAACTGGGACATGAAGCGTCTTGAGGGTTACCGCAACTTCTGTAACAAGCTTTGGAACGCAAGCCGTTACGTGCTGATGAACACAGAAGATCAAGATTGCGGCATGCAAGGCGGTGAGATGGAGTTCTCACTGGCTGACAAGTGGATCGAATCTCAATTCCAACTGGCAGCGAAAGAGTTCAACGCGCATATCGAAAACTTCCGTCTGGATATGGCATCGAACACCCTGTACGAATTCATCTGGAACCAATTCTGTGACTGGTATCTGGAGCTGACCAAACCTGTTCTGTGGAAAGGCACTGAAGCACAACAGCGCGCGACCCGTCACACGCTGATCACCGTGCTTGAGAAGACACTGCGACTGGCGCACCCAGTTGTGCCTTACATCACTGAATCTATCTGGCAGAGCGTGAAGCCACTGGTAGACGGTGTTGAAGGTGACACCATCATGCTGCAGGCACTGCCACAGTATGACGAAGCACAGTTCGATGAAGCAGCACTGGCTGATATCGAGTGGGTGAAAGGTTTCATTACTGCCATCCGTAACCTGCGCGCTGAATATGACATTGCACCGAGCAAACCTCTGGATGTGATGCTGAAAGCCGCTGACGAGAAAGATGCTGCGCGTGTTGAAGCAAGCAAGCAGGTTCTGATGTCACTGGCGAAGCTGGAAGGCATCCGCATTTGGGAAGCAGGCGAAGAAACACCGGCATGTGCAACCGCACTGGTTGGTAAATCTACCCTGATGATCCCAATGGCAGGTCTGATTGATAAAGACGCCGAGCTGGCTCGTCTGGACAAAGAAATTGCCAAGACCCAGGGTGAAATCAAACGCGTTGAAGGCAAGCTGAATAACCAAGGTTTCGTGGCGAAAGCTCCTGAAGCGGTTGTTGCTGCTGAGCGTGCGAAGCTGGACGGTTACGCAGAAACCCTAACTAAGCTGGAAGAGCAGAAAGCAGTTATCGCTGCACTGTAATCTCACCGCGGAACTTACGCTCACAAACGGGTCTTCCAACGGAAGGCCCGTTTTCTTTTTTCTCTACTCATCAACGCTGTTAAATCCTTCAACAATTCGACGCATGAAAGTGACATGCGCCGCAATTGATGAGCAACTTTAACATTCTCGTCGAAATCCATTACTACGATTTATAGAACGCCATTCTGCAACCAATGAAACGTAGAAATGAATTCAATCGCATTCAGGCTGCACCTCAGCCTGATAACACTAACAGTTCTCTTACTCACCGTGTCATCTCTGACTGTTTGGGTCGCGCTTAATACCCGAAGCAGTACTGATGCGCTGTTAGATAAGGCACTTCCCAATACCATCAACACCATACACATGGTGGATGAGCTTAGCGAAATGCTGTTCAATCTCATGCGGTATGTAGAAGAGGAAGATGAGGAGGGTCACACAGCCTTTCTTCAACATCTGGAGACATTCGTCAAACACAAGCAGGACCTCAGCGTCTCGAAAGATCAGGCCATCAGCCAGGACATTGCAGAGTTGCGCGCGCTACACCAAGCCTTTCTGTCACTCTCGCAAGAAAGCGTCTTTAACGTATTCGACCCCACAGCGGAGCAGCGTGCCCGCTCTCTCATCAACTCTACAAGCCAGCCACTTGAAGTGCTTCTCGATAAGCTCCATACCTTCATTAACAATCAGAGCGACCTTCAGGCATTCCATAGCGACTTCGCGCCATTACATCGATACGATCTAGAGTTACTCGATGAAATGCAGGATATGAAATCTGATTTAGATATTTATCTGCTCGGCTATCCGTTAGCTGAAAAACGCTTCATCGCCAATGCAGAAGAGTTCAAGTACTACATACTATCGCTTTCTGAAGCGACGAGCGACCCCATCATTCTCGAGCAGCTAAGGCGCATTGAATGGCACTTTGCCAGATTTTTCGGAATTGCCAACAACGTCTTTAAACACCATGACAACACAGCCCGGCAGCGTGCACTGAAAGCGGTTATTGCGTTGGAGCGAGGCATATTTCTGGACATGAAGACACTACTCAACAAGATGGCTGACCAGTCGGACAGTCTATTAATTGAAGAGTCACACGGGCTGCGAAACATAGCCAATAAATCCATGTATCTACTCGTGTTTGTGACTATTTTCGCGACTGTTTTGCTGGCATTTATTGTCCTCTTTTTCCAGCGCTCATTGTTCAGACCACTGGAGAAAATCAACACAACTATTCAGGCACTGCGTCTGGGTCACCGCAATATCCCTTTCGAAGACATTGAAGACAATGAGCTGGGACGGATCACCCTGAGCCTGAAAAACTTCCAAGTCGGTCTTTCTAAACTCGACCAACTGCAGATAGAAAATGCCAACCAGAAAGAAGCCCTGAAACGCGACAAAGAACAACTGACAGAGATGTTGGAGAGCCTGAAGTCAGCGCAGGATAAGCTCATTGAAACAGAGAAACTTTCTTCCCTCGGAAGTCTGGTAGCGGGGGTTTCCCACGAAATTAATACGCCACTTGGTATTTCAGTGACCATGGCAAGCACGCTGGAAACCGAGCACCTTTCATTTTTGGAAAAGCTCAAAACCGGAGAAATCCGACGGGAAGATCTCGACAACTTTGAATCACACAGTGCCGATGCCTACAGCGTAATGAATCGCTCTTTGCAAAGAGCTTCAGAACTCATTAACAGCTTCAAGCAAGTCGCCAACGACCAAACCAGTGAGCAATTGCGCGAGTTTGAACTGGGCAGCTTGATGCGCGAGGTTTACAGCACCCTGCACCACCAAATCAAAAACCGGCCGATTCAGTTCTCCTTGAACGCAGAAGAAGATTTAGTCATGAGCAGTTACCCCGGGCCGATAGGACAGGTGTTTACCAACCTGTTTAACAACTCAATTCTTCACGGTTTTGACCAAGATGGTCAGGGAGAAATTTCTCTGACGTTAGCCCGTGAAGATGGACGCATAAGGTGGCTGTACCGTGATTCAGGTAAAGGGCTTTCCGGTGAGGGGCTCAAGCGTATCTTTGAGCCTTTTTACACTACCCGCCTTGGCAAAGGCGGTTCGGGAATGGGCATGCACATCGTCTACAGCATTGTGGTCAACATGCTTCAAGGAGACATTAAGGTATACAACGATAACGGTGCCGTTTTTGATATTTCCATTCCGGCATCCATTCAACAAGCTGAAGGTGGACAATGAGTGACTTTAAAATCAATATCATCGATGGACCATCTACGCCTTCGAAACCATCGGTAAATGCAGGACGAAGTTGGAAGATCGCCATCATTGATGACGAAACTTCCATGCATCAGGCCACCACATTGGCGCTGAACAAAGTAACTATTCTTGGGTATCCATTGACCTTCATCCATGCTTACTCCGGCGCCGAAGGACAGCAACTTCTTGAGGAAAATCCAGACACTGCTGTGGTGTTGCTCGACGTGGTGATGGAGACAGAGGATGCAGGGCTGCAACTGGCCAGTTACATCCGTAACGAACTAGGCAACCACACGACGCAGATCGTGCTTCGCACAGGGCAACCGGGGTATGCGCCGGAAGAGTCAGTGATCGAAAACTTCGAAATCAACGATTACAAAACCAAAAACGAACTTACCCGGAGCAAACTCTTCAGTACCCTTTGCACATCTATCCGCTCCTACCACAATCTGGTGTCGATTCAGAAAAGCCGTGATGGCCTAAGAAAAATTGTGGATTCCGCCGCCAATCAGTTTCAGGAGCGATCGCTGGCGAGCTTTACAGAAGGTGTTCTGGAGCAAATCAATGTGCTGTTTGATATTCATTCTGAAGGGATTTTCTGTGTTTCCAGTCGCCCGTTAAATCCCCCTCAGCAGCTTGAAAAAATATACTGTCACGCCACCAGCAAACGGCAAGAAGATGAACACATTATTGTCGCTGCCAGTAAAAAGTATCAAAAGGTGTTTGGACACCCTCTCGACAGTGTGGAGCTTGAGCCATCTTCCCAGTGTGTGATTCGCCAAGCATTCAAAGAGGGAAAAAACGTCATTCAGGATGGCAATATCGCCCTTTATCTCGACACGCCCAGCCGATGGAAGGCCGTGATTTATATCATGACCGATAGAACGAATTTGCTCGACCAACTGGATCCGGAGCTATTGAGTGTATTCATCCAGAATGTGGCTTTAGGACTGGAAAACACCAAGTTTATCAACCAACTTTTTGATGCAGTATTTACCGACGAAACCACCGGCCTCCATAGCCGTCTGGGTTTTGTCGACTCCCAGGCACCCACACTGTTAAAACAAACTGGCCGTTTGACATTGGCAGTGATTGATATTGATGATTTTCACCAAATCAATGAGTCTCTGGGTTTTGAATACGGCAACCGTGTGCTCAAGGTGTTTGGTAAAACCCTGCAACAGGCTTTGCCTGCAAACAGCATAGTGGCCCGACTTCATAGTGATGCATTTGCCGTAGCAACGGAGCTTGAAGAACCTGAGCTGTGTAATATGTTGCAAAACTTGCAGGACACCCGGTTCAGCATGGACGGTGGGACATTCTATCTCAGCGCGACCGCTGGGCTTTTCAGCGTAAGTTATGATGGCGATATCTACGATATTGAAGTGGCATTGAGGCGGGCGGAAATCGCGCTCAAACAGGCAAAATCCAAACGTCGAGGCTCTACCCTCACCTTTGATGACGGCATGGAAAAAGCCTGTACTGAGCGCTTAAATCTGATCAATAAGCTGCGCCATGACCTCGCTGAAAACCGTCTATACCTTGTCTTCCAGCCAAAGGTAGACCTGCGTGACGACAGGATCATTGGTGCGGAAGCGCTGATTCGATGGGATCACCCCGAACTGGGGGAGGTTTCACCCGGAGTTTTCGTGCCTATCGCAGAAGCGGCGGGATTAAGTTTCGAATTAGACACCTACGTTTTCCGCACTGCCTGTGAGATCCTCGCAGCCAATCCTCATTTCCCCGAGATTGCGGTAAATATCTCCCCGCTCACTTTAAGCAGAAGGGAGTTGTTGCCCACCCTAAACGGTATCTTGCAAAAATATGGCATCGATAAAGACCGGATCTCACTCGAAATCACTGAAGGCTGCTTTGTTCAGGGTGAAAACACCAAGTTCAACATCACTATGCTTCACCGTCAGAACTGGACTTTGCATCTGGATGATTTCGGATCGGGCTATTCATCTTTCGGCTATTTGCTCGATCTTCCCGTCTCAGTGATCAAAATCGACCGCATTTTCACTTGGGGACTGAGCAAATGTGATCGTTCAGAAACTTTGCTGGGCGGCATGGTAAATATGTTGAAAGGAATGAATAAAAAAGTGCTGATTGAAGGGTTAGAAACCGAGGAACAGCTCGTTGCCGCAGTCGCAGCAGGTCTCGATATGGCGCAGGGGTATCTGTTCTACAAGCCCATGCCTTTGGAAGCTTTTAATCTTGCACTTCAAGAACAGGTAGCGATAGCCTGAACCACTCCCCCGGCTTGGTACCACAAGCCGGGATTTGCCTCTCTTTTTCTCTCTTCGAGCTACACCTTGATCACCTCAGCCTCATTCAATAGCTTTTACCTATTAAAACAATCAATAGAAATTACATTTACAAATGAGAATTATTTGCAATAATGAAGTCATACCGAATGAGGGAACTGTTATGAAAAAGACCTTAAGTTTTGCTGTGATTCACTTTACCGTTGCGTTTACAGTCGCGTATATCCTGACTGGCGATATTCTGCTGGGTAGTTTGATTGCCATGGTAGAGCCTATGGTCAATACGGTCGCGTTCTACTTCCACGAAAAAGCATGGGACAACAAATTACTGAAGCGTCTGGCAACAAACCATCCGGGCCGTAAAACAGCAAGTTTCGCTGTTGTACATTTCAGCGTTGCGTTTGGTGTAGCTTACCTGCTGACGGGTGACGTACTGATTGGCAGTGTGATGGCAATGATTGAACCTTGTATCAATACCATGGCGTACTACTTCCATGAGCGTGTATGGCAGAAGAAAGAACGCCTGAGCATGATGCAATGTCACCACCATCCAATGGCAGCTTAATAGAGAACACGTCTGGAATAGAAAGGGCAGCGTAAGCTACCCTTTTATCATTCTGTCTGGAAGCTGTTTGCAGCCTCTATACGGCTTTCTGTATCTGGATGGGAACTTAGCCATTGCGACATTCCCCCGGTCTGATGTGCCTCGCCAAGCAAGGCAAACATTTCCGCCTGTGCACTGGCATCACCATAAATAGCACTGAGGTACTTAGCCGCGAACTGATCGGACTCTTCCTCATCTGCCCTTGAATACCCGGCCGTTGCCGCAAGTACACCCAAGCCTGTCATCATGTCGATAACACCAGTGCTCTCACCGGTAATCACGGCTACGGAGACTGAAATCAGGGTTGATCGCACCAGTCCCGTCATCACGTGCTGGTGATAAACATGTCCAAGCTCATGGAGTATTACACTCTCCAGTTGCGCGTCAGTTTGAGCAAGATTGACTAAAGGATCGAGTAACACCACAGTGCCATCACTTAAAGCAAATGCATTCGGTCCTTGTTTCCAATTGCGGAGCACCAGTTTAGGTTTGACAGGCATCGGCGGTAGCATTTCAACCAGCTCATCAAAACGCTGATTCAGCGCTTGCTGGCGTTCGGTATCCAGTTCGGAAGCAGTAAACATTCTTTCATCGAGCTGAGACATCACATGCTCACCCACCGCCATCGGAATTTCATCCGGTAAAAGCTGGGTTATTCCTTTACTGATCCCAGGCAAGCCAATATAGAAAAAGGCCACCATAAACAGCAGCGCAGCTGCAATGGAAGAAAGAATTGCCGTTTTACTACTCTCAAGGCGTGTCAGCCATCCTCGCTTTTTAGCCTGCAAAGAGTAGGGCAAGTCAGATTCATCATTCGCAATAAAGAGCTCACCCTCTGGAAAACGAAGCTGCAAAGGAAGATTACCAATGCGCTCAGAGCGGGAGACTTCATCCAAACGGCATTCAATGATTTTGCCGTCGAATCTCAGTATCGCTTTGGTCTCGCCCATGACAAAGAGCTCAGCCTCATGCTTGCCTGACTCACCTGCCGCAAACGCAGTTCCTTTCACCATCAGTTTATCCCGATATCTAAGTCGAAGACCTGTGACATTTCATCACCTACTGCAGACTTCGCACCATTTTCATCTTCGTAAACGCTGAGTGCATCCAGCTCACCATAGACAGTGGTCACTGAAAGCAGATAACGGGTAGTACGCACCATCACCCAAGGACGGGCGAGGCCTAACGTAAAGACTTGTAGCAAAAAGTTAGTCACCACCAAAAGCGTGTAATCGGTAGTATTCATAGTTGAACCCAGACGATAATCGCCCGTTTCTCCGACCATCATCTGGTTAAAAACGTGGTTGCGGGTTCGTGAATGAATAAAAGCAGAGACCAGAAGCATGGATATAAACAACATGGCGTAAGTGAGAAGCATGATTGCCACTACCCCCAAAGCACCGGTGATATGACCAATATCCAAATTAGAGAGATCCGCGCTGCTAAATTCGGGCAAATTCACAAACTGCCCACCAACAAAGAACAGCAAGCCGCCAACAGCAAGTACGCCAGCGGAAGCCAGTACCCAGATAAACAGTGCCCAGAGATAAGTTCGAGCAAAATATCCCGTCGACAACGTGGCATTGAAGGTCAGTTTTCCATAGCCATACCCATTGGCAAAGTAACTGGCGATGCCCTGTAGCATCCAGGCAAACACCATCAACACGACGAACGCAGCGGCCAATGCGAAAACAAATGTCACAAAGCCACTGGTGGGTAAGCTGGTCAAGTAGACAGATACAACCAAGGTCAGTATCAGCAAGATCCCTCTACCTAAAATAGCGGTGTAAGCGCCCATCAAGGTGCCTGTAAAGTTCAGCCTGACGTTACGGTAGCTCGTCATACGGGCATTAAAGCGGGCATTGTTTCTGGCAAGCCACGGCAACATAGCCAATCCAAAAACAAACAAGACGCTGGAAAACACCGGAGAAAAGTGACCGGACAAAAACCAGATGACAAATGCCGTAACCGCAATCGCTCGCCCGATTAGGATTTGTTTTGGTGTTGCATGATAATCAAAGCGATCACGCGCAAGTTCAGTGTTTCCGTAGAAGTATTTTTTTGTACGTACTTTTGCCCACGCTGAATAAATCCCTAGCGTAAGAAGGCTCAATACAATATTCACAATCCAGATACCAAAAAATTCACGTCCTGTGCCGTGAAAAGTCATTTTGTTTTCCATGGTCAATCCTTTGCCAACTGTTTTATTATGGTTTTTGCCATCATAATCATTAAGCTCGACAGGCTCATCGCCAAATTAAGCAAGTGTGAATCAAGAGGCTTGATTTTGTGCAAAACGGAGCAATTACCTCCGAGTTGCTTACCCAAAGACAGTAAGCCACAAAGGAAAGTGACACATTCGGTGTAAAATGGAGACACAATGACTACAGGTCCGGTTGAAATCAGATCGCTCGTCCGCCAACTTCTTCGCCATCGCGGATTGTTGGATAACATTTATGGCACTGCTGGGCTGACCACAGTGCAATGCCATGTGATGATTGAGCTTGAGCAGGAGTCTCTAACCGCTGAGCAGCTTTCTGAACGCCTCAACATTGATGTCACCAATGCTAACCGCACACTGGCAATTCTCATCAACAATGACAATGTTGCTTCCTCTATCGACGGTGAAAGTAATCTGCCGCGCTATTCTCTGTCTGATGTCGGCAAAGAGCGTCTGGATGAGCATCATTTCGGCATCAACCAACAAATCGCTCTGTATCTGGAACAGCTGGATACCGACGAAATTGAATCCCTATCCACATCCTTGCACCGCTACAACCGGGCAATGGAGCAAAGCGAACGCCAGAAAGGTTTCACCCTTCGCTTGTTGGAGCCTGCCGACAACGCAGCCATTGCTACTGTTATTCGCAAAGTATCCGAAGAATGTGGCCTGACTGCTGACAAAGGCTACAGCGTGGCAGACCCGACACTGGATGTACTGAGTGAAAGCTACAAAGTGGACAATGCGGCTTATTGGGTTGTCGAGCAGAATGGGAAAATTTTGGGTGGCGGCGGCATTGCGCCTTTGCCGGGTGAAGAGGGTGTTTGCGAATTACAGAAAATGTATTTCCGCCCTGAACTTCGCGGCCGGGGCTTTGCGAGAAGGCTCGCGGCAATGGCCATGAAGTTCGCACGTAATCAGGGTTATCACAGCTGCTATCTAGAAACGACGGCCTGCCTGAAAGAAGCTATTCGCCTATACGAGTCACTCGGCTTTAAACGTGTCGATGCTCCACTTGGTAACACCGGACATACAGACTGCGAAGTCGCGATGCTGAAAAAACTATAAGTCACCCATTACCAGACACAAAAAAGCCGGAGTCTTTAACGCTCCGGCTTTCTTTTCGGCAAAGATGATTAATCGTCTTCTTCCAGTTCACCCTCTTCCTCGGCGTCTTCTTCGTCCGATTCAAAGTAAGTGCCCCAGCCGTCGTAATCGATGCTGAATTTCTCAGCCAGCTTCACCAGTTTCTCGACCTGTTCGTCAATGCGGTCTGCATCCAGCGCAGATTCCATCACTGCATCAAAGCAGATCACTGTGGAGCCGTCTTCCAGTTCAAGCTCTTCCGCTTCCAGCACTTCAAAGCCCATTTTGAACGCTTCTACTGCCGCGCCTTCAAGCTCTGCAAAGCTGTCTGCAGACAGGTGATGCTCAATGGTATACAGCGCATCAGGATCGCTACCATCTTCCAGCAGGGCTTCAATGATTTCACGGGTTTCCGCTTTTTGTTCTTCAATAATGTCAGCGTAAGACATCAGATCACTCCAGGCACTTAATTAACGGCAGAACTATGGCATGGATTGGCATGGTTTACCACGTCAATTTCCCACACTCCCCCACATGTTAATTAAAAGTAAAATTGACCTTATCGAACAAGGTTGTCATTATTTGAGAACAGGGCAACAACAACACAAGATGCTGGATAAATTTAAAAATACCCAATCTTGCGCCAACAAAACCCTGAATTATGGAATAGTGTGCATTTAAATCGCATAGATAAGCACCGATAGATGCATGACGGGCTTTCACACTCGGCGAAGATCGAGCAAACCAAGGTTAGCCCTCACGCAAAAAGGTAAATGGATTTACGACAAATTTTCAGGCGTCTCTACTATCCGGCGCCACGAATACAGAATTCTGTCGCTTTATCTCCATTTTCCCCACCGTTCCTGCTACGCACTGACATGACAGAGAGGCGAATGCTGTCTTCAACCTAACTCATGCGAAGTAAAACGGTGGAGGTTAATAAAAATTCAAGAGAGAAACGATAATGAGTCAGCTTTATGTGGGATCTGAAGTCGGTCAATTGAAGCGTGTAATGCTTCATCGACCAGAACGAGCGCTAAACCACCTTACGCCGTCTAACTACAAAGACCTGTTGTTTGATGATGTACTTGCGGTGGAACGTGCCGGCGAGGAGCACGATCAATTCGCGCAAACCCTGCGTGACCAAGGCGTAGAAGTGCTGCTATTGCACGATCTGCTTGCCCAAACATTAGAAGTGCCGGAAGCCAAGACTTGGCTGCTAAATACCCAAGTGGGCGAATACCGTCTTGGTTACCAGTTCGCCCATGATGTGCGAAGCTATTTAAAAAGCCTCAGTAACGAAGAGCTGGCACACATCCTTCTCGGCGGTTTGAGCTATATCGATTTTCCAAACCATTCAGCGTCGATGATGCAGGCAATGCACGAACGCATGGATTTCATCATCGACCCACTGCCGAACCACTTGTTTACCCGCGATACCTCTTGCTGGGTTTACGGTGGCGTGTCCTTAAATCCAATGGCGATGCCTGCCCGTCAGCGTGAAACCAACCACCTGCGTGCTATTTACCGCTGGCACCCACTGTTCGCAGGTCAGGACTTCATCACTTACCTTGGTGATGAGCAGCGCGACTACGACAATGCCATGGTCGAAGGCGGTGATGTGCTTGTTATCGGTAATGGTGCGGTTCTGGTGGGCATGTCTGAGCGCACGACACCACAAGGTGTGGAGGCGCTGGCACGTAGCTTGTTTGCTCATGGTCAGGCAAAAGAAGTGATCGCCATTAACCTACCAAAGCACCGCTCCTGCATGCACTTGGATACGGTGATGACTCACATGGACATCGACACTTTCTCTGTGTATCCACAAGTGATGCGTAAAGACCTGCAAAGCTGGCGTCTTATCAACAAAGGCAATGGCGATGTGGAAGTGAAAGAAGCAGACTACTTCCTGCATGCCATCGAAAAAGCGCTGGAGTTGCCTCAGCTCAACATCATTACCACTGGCGGTGACAGCTTTGAAGCAGAACGCGAACAGTGGAACGATGCCAACAATGTGCTGACTGTACGCCCTGGCGTGGTAATTGGCTATGAAGGCAACGTGTACACCAATGAAAAATACGACAAAGCAGGCATCACCGTTCTTCCTATCCCGGGCGACCAACTTGGCCGTGGTCGTGGCGGTGCGCGCTGCATGAGCTGCCCTATCGAACGCGAAGGGCTTTAAAAAGCAACCGAACTCTCCCACTCTCCTTAATCGAACGAGCCACCTCATTGCGAGGTGGCTTTTTTCGTTTCTCCGGGAAAATGTCGACCAAACACAAATAAATATTTATTCAAAGGGGTTGAATTAATACTCACAAATAAGTCAGAATCGTGATTAATATCAAAGTGACAAAAATATAAGTCACATCGCAGTAAACGGATTTTTAGAAAGGGACCTCAACATGGCATTTAATCTGCGTAACCGGAACTTTCTCAAGCTGCTGGATTTCACGCCAAAGGAAATCGCGCACCTGCTGGATCTGTCAGCAGAGTTGAAGAAAGCCAAGTACTGTGGCTACGAGCAGCCTCGTCTGAAAGGCAAGAACATTGCCCTGATCTTCGAGAAAGCTTCTACCCGCACGCGATGTGCCTTCGAAGTTGCCGCCTTTGACCAAGGCGCACAGGTTTCCTATATCGGCCCATCTGGCTCGCAGATCGGTCACAAAGAGTCGATGAAAGACACTGCGCGTGTTCTTGGCCGTATGTATGACGGCATCCAATATCGCGGTTTCGGCCAGTCTATTGTTGAAGAGCTGGGCCAATTTGCAGGTGTTCCGGTTTGGAATGGTCTGACTGATGAATTCCATCCAACGCAGATCCTGGCAGATTTCCTCACTATGCTTGAGCACGGTCAGGGCAAAAAGCTTTCCGAAATGAAGTTTGCTTACCTTGGCGATGCACGCAACAACATGGGTAATTCCCTGATGGTGGGTGCAGCGAAGATGGGCATGGACATCCGTCTGGTTGCCCCAAGCCAGTTCTGGCCGGAAGAAGCGCTGGTTGAAGAGTGTCAGGCGATTGCTGCTAAGACCGGCGCACAAATTACTCTGACAGAAAACGTGGAAGAAGGCGTTCAAGGCTGCGATTTTCTTTACACCGACGTTTGGGTTTCCATGGGCGAATCAAAAGAAGCCTGGGACGAGCGTGTTGCCATGATGAAGCCTTATCAGGTCAATATGGACATGATCAAAGCCACAGGTAATCCAGACGTCAAATTCATGCACTGCCTGCCGGCGTTTCACAATGATGAAACCACCATTGGTGCAGAAGTCGCAGAGAAATACGGCATGAAAGGGCTCGAAGTCACCGAGGACGTCTTCGAATCTGAATACTCCATCGTGTTTGATGAAGCAGAAAACCGCATGCACACCATTAAAGCAGTGATGGTAGCCACGCTGGGCAGTTAATCCCATCGTACCTATGATGAAGCCGCGCACTTGCGCGGTTTTTTATTTTATAGACTATACCCAATGTCATTCGCTCTGCCTTGCACCGGATAAAAATGGGCGTATAATCCTTCGCAATTTGTCAAAAAAACGAATCGGAATGCCAACATTAGCGACACAACTGACTGCTAAAACCTGCCGAATCTCGGCACTGGCACCGTTTTTTGTTTTTACTGGATTCTCAAGAAAAGCCTCCTGATCGGGAGGTTTTTTTTTGACCAAAATGTACCATCCAACATGTTGCGTTGGCTGTTTTCACCCAGCCAACGCATGGAATCTGTTAAGGGAAGAGAAGACATGGCGACCTCGCTGCACAATAAACACATCATCTCCATCCCGGAGTTGTCCCGCGAAGAACTGGAACTTATCGTCGACACTGCCGGCAAACTGAAAGCGGAACCGAACCCTACCGTGTTGAAGAACAAGGTAGTCGCGAGTTGCTTCTTCGAGGCATCTACACGCACCCGTCTGTCTTTCGAAACCGCGGTTCAGCGTCTTGGTGGCACGGTGATCGGCTTTCCGGATGGCGGAAATACGTCTTCCGGTAAAAAAGGCGAAACCTTGTCTGACTCGGTACAGGTCATCTCTTCTTATGTTGATGCGTTCGTAATGCGTCATCCGAAAGAAGGTGCAGCCCGTCTGGCTTCGGAATTTTCGAAAGGCGTGCCAGTGATTAATGGCGGCGATGGCGCTAACCAACACCCAACCCAAACCCTGCTGGACCTTTTCAGCATTTACGAAACCCAGGGGCGTCTGGACAACCTGAAAGTGGCCATGGTCGGTGACCTGAAATATGGCCGCACCGTGCATTCTCTGACTCAAGCACTGTCAAAGTTCGATAACAACCAGTTCTATTTCATTGCACCGGAAGCACTGGCGATGCCGGACTACATTCTGGAAGAGTTGGACGAGCAAGGCATCCCTTACAGCCTGCACACCAGCATCGAGGACGTTGTTCCGGAACTCGACATTCTGTACATGACCCGTGTCCAGAAAGAGCGTTTTGACGAATCCGAGTATCAACACATCAAAGCGGCGTTCATTCTCGACACTCCACAGCTTGCCAATGCCCGCGATAACCTCAAGGTGCTTCACCCACTGCCACGCGTAGATGAAATCACGGTCGCAGTCGATAAAACCCCATACGCCTACTACTTCGAGCAGGCGGAAAATGGGGTGTATGCGCGTCAGGCATTACTGGCTCTGGTTATCAACGGAAGCGTTTAAGGCAGGAGAATCAACATGGTTAAAGAACACAAATTACAGGTTGAAGCCATCAAGAACGGCACAGTTATCGACCACATCCCTGCTAATGTTGGCTTTAAAGTCATGAAGCTGTTTAAGCTGCACAAAACCAACGAACGCGTGACCGTGGGTTTGAATCTGCCTTCCTCGGCGCTGGGTGCGAAAGATCTGATAAAGATTGAGAATATCTTCGTGTCTGAAGAGCAAGCGCAACAACTGGCACTCTACGCGCCTAAAGCAACCGTCAACCAAATCGAAGACTACCAAGTCGTCGCGAAAATCCCCCTGACGCTGCCTAAGAGCATCTTGGGCGTGTTCCGTTGTCCTAACTCCAATTGCATCACTCACGACGAAAAAGCCGTTGAGAGCAGCTTCAACGTGATTGAAAAAACTGACGATATCCACCTTAAGTGCAAATACTGTGAGAAGGTGTTCTCTCGCGAAATCATGACAGAAAGCCACTGATCGTTTTCTCTGCACTCAAAAAGCCAGCCTTTGCGCTTAATGCCGATCAGTTAA